>NZ_JAUBVJ010000022.1:47381-95035 GCF_036702785.1 Microcoleus sp. AR_TQ3_B6
AGGGACTTAGGCCAAGCCTATAGGGGTTCAACTTAAGCTTTTTGTCCACCAGTCCTCCCGCCCACCCGTTAGTCCGCCAGGGAATGAATTCCCTGTCTAATAGCTAAAGTCCTCTCAAAGAGGACTGAAAAACTCATTAGTCGTCTTCAGACGACTTTAGCTTTGAGGCTCTTGTTTCAACCCCTGTCGGACTATCGGTTGTACGTTAAGTTGTACGTTAAGTTGACATCTATTGACTTTTGGAGTGTCCCTACGGCACGCTCGATCGAGCGGGATGTCCTTGAGTACAAAATGTAGAGTTTGTGCTCTCCAGCTATTTGTTGTTTACCTGATTAGCTGATGTCCTCAGAAGTAGTTTTTGGAAATGCGGGCGCTGAAGGTGCAAGTCGCGGCGGGTGGTTTGCCGGTCACTTTATGACCCCGGAAGACGACCCGCGATCGACTTCTGTTTTAGAGGTAAAATGGGGCGCTCACCCTGCCGGAGATTGCAGGACTCAGTGGGCGGTAAATGCGCAAGCCACCACGCTTTCTATCCTGGTAAAAGGGCGGTTTCGCCTGCAATTTCCCGATCGAGAAATCTTGCTGTCTCGCGAAGGAGATTATGCTCTGTGGCTGCCGGGAGTGCCTCATTATTGGTCCGCCGAGGAGGATTCTACGATCGTCACTGTGCGCTGGCCTTCCCTGGCGGGAGATAGTTCTGGCGTTAAGAATTAACTTTAACTTAGGGAACCAAAACGCGGCCGCTATAACCCTCGCCCTTGTAGCGATCGATCGCCTCGGATGCGATCGCACCGGCTTCCCCACTCTCAACCAGCGCTACGCAAGCACCGCCAAAACCTCCGCCCGTCAGCCTGGCGCCAAAGACTCCGGGGAGTGACTGCAAAATTGCCGCCAGCGCGTCTACTGCCGGCACCGAAACTTCGTAGTCATCGCGCTGACTGGCGTGGGAAGCATTCATTAACTCGCCAAAACGCTGTGCTGGCAAAGATTTTACAGCTTCGAGCACGCGGTTGTTTTCGGTAACAACATGGCGCGCTCGCCTCCGGAGGGGTTCGGGCAATACTTCCACTGCTTGCGGATCGGCGATATCCCTGAGAGCCTTAACTCCCAATATCCGGGCGGATTCCTCGCACTCGGCGCGCCGCTGATTGTAGCCGCTTCCTGCTGCTAGTTTGTGGCTTTCGCCACTGTCAATGATTAAAATTTCTGTGCTTGGGGGAAAAGGTATCGCGCGGCATTCGAGGCTGCGGGTGTCGATAAATAGCATGGTGTTGGTATCTGCTAAACTCGACGCCATTTGATCCATGATGCCACAGTTCAAGCCGGCATACTGGATTTCGGCTTGCTGTCCGATTTGAGCTAGCCGCACGTCTTCTAGGGGGAGATCCAGCAGCGCGCGCAGTCCTCTGAGGGTTGCTATTTCTAAAGCGGCGCTGCTGGACAAACCGGCTCCGATCGGCACACTCGAGGTAATGTAGAGATTTATTGGCGGTACTTTGTATCCTTCTTTTTCTAAAAGTCTCAGGCAGCCACAGATATAACTGACGAATTGTTGCGGTATGGCATCGTCGTCTGAATAATTTATGAGTTCGTCATATTCTGCTGAATAAAAATGGTGTAAAGCGTCGCTGCTGAAGCCGATTTCTACTGTTGTGTGCTGGGGAATCGCAGTTGGAAGTACAAATCCATCGTTGTAGTCTGTGTGTTCGCCCAGCAGGTTTACTCTTCCGGGCGCGCTGGCTGTGGTTTGGGGTAATGTACCAAATACTCGTTGGAATTGCATTTTTGGGGAATTGGTAATTGGAAATTAATTTATTTTTTATAGTTTATCCTTTTATAGTGCCCAAGTTTTTTTGTTAATTCAACGCCTGTTAACAAAAATAAACATGACCGAAAGCATCCAGGATACAAGCCCCCGGATTCATCCGTGGGGTCAATGCTTCAATCTAAAATCTAAAATCTAAAATCTAAAATCGATTGACCGTAGGTTAGGAAAAGATATTGAGCTGTGATAAAATGACAGGCTAAGATTTCTCCCACAATTCAAAAAATGCGATCGACCAGACCCCGGAAACAGTTTGCTCAACATTGGCTCAAAAGCGAGAAAGCCTTAGATAAGATTGTGAAAGCGGCTTCTTTGGATGGCGATCGCGTCCTGGAAATTGGGCCGGGTACGGGGATTTTGACTCGGCGTTTGCTGCCTGCGGCTGAGTCTGTTGTTGCTGTGGAGATCGATCGAGATTTGTGTCTCAAGCTAGCCAAACAACTCGGCAAAACCGACAATTTTTTACTGCTGCAAGGCGACATCCTGGAAATGGACTTAGAGGCTGAACTAACAGCCTTTCCCAAATTCCAAAATCCCAATAAAGTTGTTGCCAATATTCCTTATAATATTACCGGCCCGATCCTGCAAAAACTGCTGGGAACGATATCTGTTCCTGCTGCTAAACCCTTCGATGCGATCGTGCTTTTAGTGCAGAAAGAAGTGGCCCAAAGGCTTTACGCTAAACCGGGTTCGACAGCTTTTGGCGCTTTGTCGGTGCGGGTGCAGTATTTAGCAGAATGCGAGTTAATTTGCGATGTGCCCTCTAAAGACTTTTTTCCGCCGCCAAAAGTCGATTCTGCCGTGGTGCGGCTGCTTCCCAGACAGATAGAAACTGCGGCGGTTAATCCGCGCTATTTGGAGAATTTAGTTAAGTTGGGATTTGGTAGCAAGCGCAAGATGCTGCGAAATAATTTGAAAGGGGCTGTGGATTTAGATAAACTCGTTCAATTGTTAGAAGAGTTACAGATAAATCCTCAATCTCGCGCTGAAGATTTAAGCGTGGAGCAATGGGTAAATTTGAGTAATAATATTATGTGCGAGGTTTGACGTTAACCATTCAGTTAGATACCCGAATTCTTAAAGAAGTCTGGTATCTGGATCTTCTGTTTTTTTATAGGTAGTGATGCACAGTAATGGTTTAATAGATTAAATCCACATAAATTTAAGAGACCGAAGTATGGAATGTCCTAATTGCCAAAGCGATTTTTTTATTAAGCTGCGGAGCAGCTTAATTTTATAATATAATGCTAAGTATTAAAAATAACCCAGACATAAATGCCAGCTAAAAATCATCTGTCTCAAGAGCAAAAATAAAGGCTACTCAAAGCGATCAAAGAAGATGAAAATCCTCAAATCCGAGAGAGGGTTTTCATCTTACTGCTCATAAATGAGGGAAAAACATACCAACAAATAGCAAAATTTTTAGGAATTTCATATCCAACAGTAGCAGACTGGGCAGTTAATGGCGACCCAGATAAAATGGAAAGCTTTATAGACGGAAGAAGTCAGGGTAACTTTCGGAAAGCCACTCCTAAATATGAAGAAGTATTACTAGAGGTGGTAGAAAAAGAGCCATTAGAATATGGATACGAATTTGGTAGATGGACAGCAAATAGATTGGCAACATATCTAGAGCAAGCAACAGCAATTAAGTTAAGTGGTTCTCAAGTCAGGAGAATATTAGAGAGAAAAAAGTACGTCTACCTTTGGGCAAAGTACAGCTTAGAAGACAAACAGAATCCAGCGAGCGAGGAAAGCGTTTAAAGAGAAATTATTAGAGTATTTGAAAATATCCCAAGAAGCTCCAGAACGTCTACAGGTATGGTTTTGGGACGAGAGTGGATTTAGCTTAAGGGTGATTAGGAGAAAAACATGGGGTCAAAAAGGTAGCCACAAGAAAGTAACTGGTCAAAGGAGAAGAGGAAGAGTAAATATGATGGGAGGCTTACGATATAACGATCAAAAAAGAATAAAGTTTGTCATTAAAAAAGGAGATGCAGATACATTTTATCGACAGATTAAAGCTTTGCATACCTTACTCAGGAAAGAATGGGTAGAGACAGGGAAACCCCAAGAAAATTTTCAAGACTTGGGGCAGAAAATTGTTATCATTTTAGACAATGCTAGTTTTCATAAAAGAAAATATGTATTAGCTAAAATAGAGGCAGAAATGCCGAACATTAGGCTAGAGTTTTTACCTTTTTACGCCCGGATTTTAATTTAATTGAACTTGTTTGGCACTCCGCCAAAGAATATATTGCTCATAGGCTGTTTGAATCTGTAAACCAGTTAGAAGAGTTATTAAATAAATTGTTAAATGAAGGACAGCTTATAATTAATTGCTCTATAAGAATTAAAAATAAAGGAAATGCTATTTATTAAATTAAGCTGCTCCTCAGCTTAAAAAGGGAAATAATTATTACAGAAAACAGCGATTTAAATGTAAAAACTGTGGCGGTCAAGAAAATTGAAAATTCTAAATATAAGCAGATTTAACTTTGAAACTAAAACCTTAATTTAGCGACTGATTTTATAAAAAATTTCTCAAGCCGGAATTGCTAGAGCTGCGGGGGTATCAACTCGATGGCTTCAGAATTATCTAAATAAAAAGTATGCAGAAATTTCTGGGGAAATTTCGGTGATGAAAAAAGCGAAATGTACAATTTGTGCTTTAAGAGCCGACTGCACAAACAGTAAAAAAGGACGGACTGTATCCATTCATCCTGATGAAGCCTTAATGCAAGAGTTGCGATCGGGTCAATCTACTGCCTCTGGTCGTCTCGACTTGAGAAGGCGTACTACTGTTGAACACTCATTAGCCCCTATTGGTCATGGGCAGGGTGATCGTGCTCGGTATCGAGCGACAACGGAAAAATCTCTTCGAACTACGTCGAGTCGCTGTTTTCCATAACCTTGACGTTATTGCTCGAATCTCTAAGGTTGCGCCAATTCAACCGGGCATAGAGTTGAATTCCTTGACCGGGTAAATTCATAGATCTCTTTTTTTGTCAATTTCTAATACTGTACCGACGCTCTAGTGTACCACTTGTTCGGTCTTAAGTAACCCGTATTGTGTTATGCAGGCCTTACGCACGCTTTACGTAACGCCGCCATCCTGGCGGTAAAGAACCGCCAGGATGGCGGCGTTACGGGTATTTTTGCGTAAGTCCTGTTATAATTGAACATTCCCCAGTCCCCAGTATGTCAGGGTTCGCGATCGCAACCCCAAGGCAAAATTTTTACAACTCTTAATGTGAATATTCGCATTTTATGTGATCTTATCCCTTACAATGTGGCTACCGTAAAAATTTTACAGATAAAATGCCACGAAAGTTTACCCTTGAAGGGGTAGGAATGTCAAAAGCTTAAAAAGAAAAAAAGAAATAATGTAGTTTTTAGGTTTTTTCAATATGCTAAAAAAGCTATTTCTGCAAAAACTTTTTAAATTTATTTTAAGCGATGGTGTATCAGCAATCATAAATTTGATTTTGATTTTTTTGCTAATTGACAAGCTAGGGTTTGATACACCCACCTTACGCAATATTGCTAATGTAATCTCAATTGAATTTTCACTTTTAGCAAGTTTTTTTATCTATCGAATTTGGGTTGTGCCAGGAGGTTCGTGGACACTTCAAGAGGTATTGTGGCGACAAATTCCCTTGTACCATCTCTCGGCTGGTACTTCCGTAATCGCTCGCATCTTCCTGCTATTTCCTTTATTAGATTGGTTAAATATAAATTACGTAATTAATACCTTGGTAGGTGTACTCTTGAGTGCATCTCTAAATTATCAGATTAGTGATCGATTCGTCTTTAAAACTCCACTTCAACAAACTCAGAAACCAACACTTTTTCCTCCAGAAATATATTATCCAGAAGGATTGGCTCCTGCACTGGAAAATAGCTCTTCTTACTCAATAAAAGTGCCTCAATCAGAAAAATCGACAGAAATTAAACTTTTTTCGATTTTAATTCCAGCTCATAATGAAGAAGGTTGTATAGTCGAAACTGTTGAATCTATCACCCAATTACTAGAGAAAGAGGGAATTAATTATGAAATTATCATAGTCAATGATAATAGTTGCGATCGCACAGAAGAATTATTGCAAAAACTCTGTTTTCAAACCAGCAAAGTGCGTTACATAAATAACTATTTTCCTAACGGCTTTGGTTTTGCTATTCGCTGCGGTTTAGAGAATTTTCAAGGAGACGCTGTAGCCATTGTTATGGCCGATAGTTCCGATTCTCCGGAAAATATTGTTGATTACTATTATCTTCTGCAAGAAGGTTATGATTGCGTGTTTGGTTCTCGATTCATCAAGGGCAGTAAAGTTGTTGATTATCCCCCTCATAAGTTATTCATAAACCGGTTAGCTAATTTATTTATTCAAATCATATTCGGATTAAAATTAAATGATACAACTAATGCCTTTAAAGGCTACCGTAGAGAGGTAATTCAAGGTATTTACCCGCTGCTATCTCATCACTTTAACTTAACTGTTGAAATTCCTCTCAAGGCAATTGTTAGGGGGTATTCATACAAAATTATTCCTATTACATGGCAAAATCGTAAAGCAGGAGTATCTAAGCTAAAAATCAAAGAAATGGGAAGCAGATATTTATTTATTGTTCTTTATATTTGGCTAGAAAAACATTTTTCTATGGGAGATTATGTTCGCAAGCAAACTCAAACAACCATCCTCAAACAAATGGAGAAATAAATAATCTATGCATAGAGTTTTACAAAGCTTTCACAACTATTTTAACCATCAGTTATCCAAAACCACTAAATTTGACGGACGCCTCTTATTGTTGGCAATTTTAATTGCATATTTTATGCCCATAGCTCTTGCTACAAATTTTTTCTCTAGTTACCCTGATTCATGGATTAAAAATTTTAATTTCCTAGGGATTAAATTTAATTTAATATATCCATTAGTTGGAAAACTCCTCCCTCCCTTTGCCGATCTAAGGGTGATCACGGCTGGTGCTGAATGTATTCGCTTAGGCTATGATGTTCTCGTTTCGAATCCCTGCGATCCTTGGAAGCGTCCGATGAACTATCCACGAATTTGGTCAGTCCCTGCATCCTGGGGATTAGATCAAAGTCATACAGTTATTTTGGGAATTCTGTTCGGATTGCTATTTTTTAGCTTAGTCTTTATTACTATTAAACGATTGAACTATATTGAAGCTTTGTTTTATGCACTAATTTTGTGTTCTCCTTCAGCAATGTTGGCCATAGAACGGGGTAACAACGATCTAATTATTTTTATTCTTTTATCTTTATCTTTATTAATAATGAAAAATAAAACCGCTATTTGGCGTTATTTTTCTTACATAATAATAATGTTTGCTGCCATTTTAAAACTTTACCCTATTTTTGCTTTAATAACTGCTCTTAAAGAAAAAAAGCGAATTTTTACTGTTATTTTTTTGTCGATATTTATAGTTTTTGGAATTTATGTAGTTACAAATTATGAAAGTATTATTCTTGTTAGTAAGGCGACACCCAGAGGTACAATACTTTCTTATGGGGGAAAGGTAATATTTGATGTTATTTTTGATGAATTAGACAGATATTTTTATAGTTTTAATAATTATCATATTCCACAATATTTTAATAAAATCAAGTTATTACTATTTTCTTTGACCATAGCCTTATTTTTGTTGATATCTTATTTATTGGCTAAGCACACACAGAATTTATTTCAAAATAACAAACTAAATCTTAATCAAATTGAAGCTTTTAGGGTAGGTTCTAGTATATATATCGGAACTTTCTTAATAGGTAATAATTGGGACTATAGGCTCATATTTTTACTGTTTACTATTCCACAAATCTTGGCGTGGCTAAAGACTCAAGTTCAATTTGAGTCGATCTCCGGTCTAGCATTAATGGTAATCATTTTAACTACTTGGTTAAGCAGTAAAAGTGACCAAGTTTACTACTTAGATGAATTGCTCAATTGGCTATTGTTTTTATTTTTAGTTTACAGTACAATATTAACATTGCCAAACTGGTTAAAAAATTATATATATTTTCAACCTAGAGGTTTTGACGCTAACAATCAGTGAGGTAAACAATTATGAGTAGAAGAGTTTTGATTACTGGGGGTTCAGGATTTGTAGGCAGTTCTCTTGGTTTGGGACTGGCCCAACGCCATCCCGACTGGCAAATTACGGCCTTAGATAATCTGAGGCGAAGGGGTTCAGAATTAAATTTACCCCGGCTCAAGCAAGCAGGTATTCAGTTTGTTCATGGTGATATCCGAAATCCAGAAGATTTAGATCCGGTAGTATTGCAATCAGATTTAATTTTAGAATGTTCTGCGGAACCATCGGTTTTAGCAGGATACACTTCTCCTGGTTATGTATTACAAACTAACTTAGTCGGAACCATTAACTGTTTAGAATTAGCTCGTCAAACTCACGCAGATTTTATTTTTCTGTCTACCAGTCGAATTTATCCTATTGCTTATCTTAATGCTTTAAACTTCACAGAAGCAGAAACCCGTTTTCAACTTTTAGAGCAACAATCTTTACGAGGAGCTTCTAGTCATGGTATTTCAGAGGAATTTCCCTTGGATAAAGCTCGTTCTCTCTACGGTTCAACCAAATTAGCCTCAGAATTACTAATTACTGAATATGCGGATGCCTATGGATTAAGAACTCTAATTAATCGGTGTGGCGTGTTGACTGGCCCCTGGCAAATGGGCAAAGTAGATCAAGGTATTTTTGCCTTGTGGATAGCATTTCACTACTTCCAAAAACCCTTACAATACATCGGTTATGGAGGGACAGGCAAACAGGTCAGAGACTTTTTGCATATAGCAGATTTACTAGAATTGATAGATTTACAAATTGACAATTTAGAAAAATTAAAAGGACAAATTTTTAATGTGGGTGGTGGGGTTAACAACACGCTTTCGCTTTATGAAACAACTCAGCTTTGTCAGGAAATTACGGGACATAAAATTACAATCAATCCTATTCTAGAAAACCGCATCGGTGATATTCCTATTTTTATTACAGACTCCCGCCAAGTGATGAATGCCACTGGATGGCAACCCAAAAGAGATGCTAAGATAACTCTCACTGAAATTTATGAGTGGATTTATCAATTTGAGAAATACGTCACTGACGTTTTTAATTAAAACTGGACTTAGGCATAGACAATTTAATGCTGTCATTGCGAGCGAAGCCTGCCCGGAGCGGGCTTAGCAATCTCAAAGCCTTCCTACAGCCTTAAGCCTGCGTAAGTCCTAATAAAGCCAAGCTAATTGATAAAGGTTTGGCTGAATCTACTGTTAATCGCCGTTTGGCTGCTATTAAGTCTTTGGGTAGTCATGCACAGTAATGATATCCTTTTCTGGTGCAAGAATTATAGTGATGTACAAAGTTAAAAATTGCCCCAATATGGTGCAAGCAGTTTTTTTGAGAAAGACAAGGTTTTACGAACCAAACGAGAAATTCGCTGCCGTAAAGTATTATTAAGTCTTTCAATATGGGTGGTTTTTCCCGATTCTTTGCCTACAGGTCGATGTCTTTTAAACGGTAGCACTTCCTCATCTAGATTCCCAAAAATCAGTATAACAAACAGCACATTGTCTATAGACAGGAGGTAAAGATTGCGAGAGCTTTTCCGCAGATTTTTTTGAGCGGTCTCCAATATAAAGCCCAACAAGTTCACGGGTCTTTTGATCTAAAGCTATCCATATCCCTTGCTTGTTTCGCTGGTTTTTGACAAATGACCACATTTCATCTAGCTTTAAAGTCAACTGACATGGGAGCTTTTTTCTTCACCGAATTTATGGGGAAATTTCGGCATACTTTTTATTTAGATAATTCTGAAGCCATCGAATAGATAGCCCCGTAGCTCTAGCAATTCCGGCTTGAGAATTTTTCTCTAAAATCAGCAGCTCAATTAAGGCTTTAGTCGAGGAGTGAAATCTGCTTAAGGCATGAAAAATAAATAACTTAATCAATTACTCAGGTCGAGGTACGGCTCGATAATTCCATTGGGGCAAATATTCATCAAAAACAATTTCCATAGTATTTGTGAAATTATTAGCTACCTTTCGGCAAGTTTCAAAAACTTTATTAAGGATATTTACAGCTACAGATAGCCCCGTTTTAGTTTGAGTTCTTTCTACCAGAGCTTTGACTAATTATCAGCTTGTAAAAATCACTACTTGACAAGCCCTGGTAATATGAGGAAAAAGTCGATGTTCTATGGGATTATATTTAGATGTATAAGGAGGGTAATGACCAAGTCTGATATCAATTACTATTTCATTAACTAATTTATGCAAATCTTCTTTGAAATATAATAATTAGCATTATTACTACCTCCACCCTCACATTTAGCCAAGATAGAATTAGCGTTAGGGTAGGTGGCTTTTCCATAATTATTCGACCAGTTTTTTAAATACTTACAGGCGAATTCACTGGTATTTTTACTATTTGCTAATGTTATATATCCTCGGTTTTGTTGAGAATCATAAACCCCATGTGGGATCACTTTACCGTGACCTAAACTCCAAAAATTATGATCGAAAGTAGTGATATGCTCCTTTGTATAAAGAGTTACCGGACGATACAAATTTCCTAAAATTTATTTTTGGTGTCAAAGCGTAGGATAGGATTGCTGGCTTCTCTATACTCTGTATCAAGTCTCGCAATATTTTAAATTGAGCGTTCCGATTTTTGTTGCTTCCTATTGTTTGCTTTTTTTGGGCTTTTCGTTTCACATATCCATGCTTTTTTAATAGCTTTGCAACTAAGGGTAAACTAATGGTGAAACCTGCTGAGCGTAATCCAGAAGCTATTTCTTTATGCGTCAAATTAGTTTATTTGATTAACTCATTCATTTGGTCTCCGGCTGTGTGATTTTTTAAAACTTCTAAAAATGCTGCATCAATGCCGATTTGAGTAGACAGAATACTTTTTCTGCCCCCGACTTTCTTTCTGATCCTGGAACTATTTAGTGTCTCTGAGTCCATTTTTTCTAAATCCTCCAATCCCTTGATTTTGGTATTTCGACTGCATCCCAAAAGTTTCATTACATAGCTAATTCCACCCACCCCAATTTTTGAGATTCTATAGCTGCATACCTTCTTTTATCCTTTTCTGATAAGGATTTATAAAAATTTTTCATTTCTGACTCAATTGAATTAGAATAAAACATGGGTTTAAACGCAAATTAGAGGAGTTAAGTAGAAAAATTTGTTGTGAGTTAATCTCTGTTTTGGTAAAAATTGCAATAAGCGCACTTTTTTTAATAAAACCGATAATTATCAACTTATTTGTTTTTCATTCCTTCTCTTTAGAATTTTCAATCTTCTTGACGACTACAGTTTTTACATTTAAATCGCTGTTTTCTGTAATAAGTCTTTCCATTTTTAATAAAAAAATCGCTTGGGCAATTAGGATATTCCATACTTTGACCTCTGAAATTTATGTGGATTTAATCTATTAAACCATTACTGTGCATCACTACCTTTTTATAAATAAGGATTTTTCTGCCTGACTACAAATGGTTTAATTTAGGTTTGTTGTGGATTTTTAAAGGTTTATTGCAGGCTAATCGGAATTTTAATAATAAATTCCGCACCTTGACCGGGTGCAGAAATACACTGCAATTCGCCTTGATGTCTTACTGTGATAATTTGATAGCCGATCGATAAACCCAATCCCGTGCCTTTACCTACTGGTTTAGTGGTAAAAAATGGATTAAATAACTGCTTCATCACCGATTCAGTTATTTCTGGGCCGTTGTTCCTAATTCTGATTTCTACCACTTTACTGTCTAAAAGTTTAGTAGAAATTTTGATGATGCGGGGATTAGCTTCATTCGCTGCAATCGACTCGCTGCGGTTGTCCTCTTCTAAAGCATCAATAGCATTAGCGATGATATTCATAAATACTTGATTTAGCTGTCCGGGATAGCACTCTATTTTCGGTAAATTGCCATATTCTTTGATAACTTGAATGCTGCCCAAACCGGGCTTAGAATTCAATCGGCTTTGCAAAATCATCAGTGTGCTGTCAATTCCTTCATGAATGTCGGCTAATTTCCTTTCTGCTTCGTCATGGCGAGAAAAAATTCGCAGCGACTTGACAATACCAAAAATTCGCTCGGCGCCGTTTTTCATAGAAGTTAATATCTTTGGCAGGTCAGAAATGATAAAATCTAAATCTACAGACTTGATTTTTTCTTGAACAATGGGTACGGGAGTCGGATACTGCTCTTGATATAGATTCACTACTTCTACCAAACTATAGGCATACTCGCGAGTGTGAGTAATATTGCCGTAAATAAAGTTAATCGGATTGTTGATTTCATGAGCAATACCAGCGACTAATTGCCCTAAAGAGGACATTTTTTCGCTGTGAATTAGGTTGGATTGAGCCTGCTTCAATTCAGACAATGCTTGTTCTAGCTGTTGAGTTTGAAACTGTAACTCTGCAGTGCGTTCCTCGACTCGAATTTCTAATTCTTCTTTAGCTTTTTGTAGTGCAGCTTCTGCTAAGTGGCGCTCGACAATTTCCGCTGCTAGGAGTCGGTTGGCAAATTCTAAATGTTGAGTTTGAGACTTTAACTCTGCGGTGCGTTCCTCGACTCGAATTTCTAATTCTTCTTTAGCTTGTTGGATGGCAAGTTCTGCTAATTGGCGCTCTACAATTTCAGCTTCTAGGAGTCGGTTGGCGGATTCTAACTGGGCGGGACTGGGAAGTGCTAAGGCTTGAGGCATTAAGTCTACCAAAAGTATGGCTGTAGCAAATGAAATAAGGGCAGTAATTGCTTTCATTGTTCCTGAAAGCCAATAGGTAGGATGCCAAAGTGTCCAGAGTTCAAATAGGTGAGTGATCCCACAGGCGACGATAAAGGCTCCAAACAGAGCAAAGATCCAATCAAAGGGCAAATCTTCGCGTTTGGAAATAAAATAAACCAATGTAATCGGGATGGAAAAATACGCCAGTGCAATTATAGAATCTGAGGCAACGTGAAGCCAGACTAACGGGGTATGCCAGAGATAGCAGTGACCGTGAGGAATAAATGACCCGGAACTAAAAAAAGTTTTCCACATTTCCTGCATAATATTTCCTTTGAGTTGTGAGAAAATGGACTCGGACTGGTGTCAATTAATTTCAACCAGGGGTTTCTTTCACCTGCGGCTTAATCACCTATGCGTTCATATTCTCTACTAGCTTCAGCAAAAATCAATCTGTATCTGGAAATCATAGGCGATCGCCCCGACGGATATCACGAACTGGCGATGGTACTTCAAAGCATAGATTTAGCCGATCGAATTGACTTGCGCGCGATCGGGACGGACACGATTCGCGTGCGCTGCGATCACCCGCAAGTCCCTCCTGATAAGAATAACTTGGCCTACCGGGCGGCGGATTTGTTGGCGAAGCAATTCCCCGATGCTTTGGCGAAATACGGCGGAGTCGAGATTGCCATTCACAAGCAGATTCCGGTGGCGGCGGGACTCGCAGGCGGTTCTGCAAATGCGGCTGCGGTTTTAGTCGGGATGGATTTGCTGTGGCAATTGGGACTTACTCAGTCGGAGTTGCAAGAGTTGGGAGGAACTTTGGGTTCGGATGTGCCTTTTTGTATTGCTGGAGGTACGGCTTTGGCAACCGGCCGCGGGGATAAACTGTCGCCGCTGCCGGATTTGGGCGGTTTGTCTGTGGTGCTGGCGAAGTACCGCAATCTCAGTATTTCTACGGCATGGGCGTATCAAACTTATCGCCAGCAGTTCAGTAGTTCCTATTGTGCAGCCCAGGATTTGGATTGCCGCCGGGAACGGCTACATTCGGGGCCGATGGTGGGGGCGATCGCCCAAAAAGATCGATCGAAAATTGGTGAATTGCTGCACAACGATTTAGAAAAAGTTGCTTTGCCTGTGTACCCGCAGGTGTTGCAGTTGCAGGAGGCTTTTGAGTCGGCGGGGGTTCTGGGAACGATGATGTCGGGTTCCGGACCGACGGTGTTTGCGCTGGCGGAGTCTCCCGAGCAGGCTCAGCAGATTTTGGAACGGGTTAAAAGTGCGATCGCTTCTCCCGATTTGGATTTTTGGGTAGCAAAGTTTAGCAATACTGGGATTCGGATTTTTTCGGAGGGAAATGATACGAAACCGCCGATTTCGAGGGTGTAACTCGCAAATGGTGCGATCGCGATCGCCCGTTAAACGCGTCTCACCGGCGATGGTCAAGATGAATCTAACTTTGCGCAGAGTCTATTGAGATCGAAGAACTGATAAAATGGCATGAAACACCGATTTTAGTTTTGGTTAATTAACCAAAAACCTAAAATCTAAAATCTAAAATCTAAAATCGCAATGGCTGATTTAACTAATCCAAATTCTAGTTCTAAACCTCTGAGTTCGGCTGGGGATGCAACCTCTGCATCTTCTGATGCGCCGACGATTTTGCGGTGCGCGATCGGTTCGCTGATCGCGGGCGGCTTTGCGGCGGCTTTGTACGCCCTAACTTTGTCGATCGTCCAAACCTTTGCAAATGCGCCCATTCATTCTGACAATGTAACTGCGATTAATATTGCGGCGGCTGTGCGAACTTTAGTCATGGGGATTGTCGCTTTGGGTGCCGGTGTTTTTGCTTTTGCGTCTTTGGGTTTGATGCTGCTAGCTTTGCAACTTTTGATTCAAAAGTTCGTGAAAAAAACCGATAGATCTTCTGGTGTTTAAGCGTTATGTCTCTTACCAAGTAAATATCAGTGCAATTATTTATTGTCACGGCAAATGCTTAACTGGTAGTGAAACTAATTTTGCTAATTTCTCAGCAACATCTACCCGGTGACATTTATCGGGATTCATTTCAGCACATAACAATAAAACTGTGCCTTGCTGAGTGATTTCTGCAACTTCACGCAAAGCAGCTTTGGCTTTTTTTTTATTGGGCGGCATCCATTTTTGGGTGCCAGATGTATTTCCTAAATCGATTTTGGAAATGTATTCAATGTTTTGTGAAAAGCAAAATTCTTTAATTTTATCCCCATACCATCTGCGAGTCCAAGCGCGAGGATTTTTCCGAACATCAATGACATATTTAATATCATAATTTTGCAGATATGCTAAAAATAAGTCGTAGTTTGTGCGATTTCCATAACCAAAGGTAAAAATGTATTCATTTTCAGGTAATTCCGATTCATTACCTCTCTTACAAAAATCTTCAACTTCCTCTTCACTCGTGGTGCTAAGAGAAATTTGGGGGGATTGAGAAGATTGATTTTTGGTGCAAATAAGTTTATCCATCGTAATTTTAGAATTAGAACAAGGTAAGCTGAGTATGAGAAACTATGGGCGGATAAAATAAGCCAATTATCATAAAACTTTTTTTATGGTTTTTTAAGTTTCCTACTATAAAGTATAAATCCTTATTGCCTAAAAATTCAACCTCTAGTTTTTGCCTTACTTTTTCGCGGGCATCATGCTCTTTGGCAAGTGGGGTTAAACTCTGAGATTTATCTCTACATTTCCTATAAAGTTCTTTAATTTCCCAATCACTAATACTATACCGATGTTCGTCGCCATCTTCATCAATAAAATTATACCCAAACTTATATGGGATTTTTTCAAGTTCTATTGTTGGCTCAAACAAATCTAACTGATCGATAACTCCTTGCTGCTTTGGACTCCACTCACGTGTGGTTTCTTCCCAGAAATACTTTTTAATAGTTCGTGGTTTAATAATCCCTAGAGACTTATCTTGATTTTGTATATCCCGAATCGATCTGAACTGTAGTGGTAAAACAAGTTTTTTTCGTTCACTCCAGTTATTACTCGTGTCAATTTTTTTCACAACTTCTATTGATTCATCATCTATCCGAAAACTCTCCACTCTATAATCTTTATCATTTCTTTCAATTTTAGCACTTATAATAGACCATCTTGGATAGCGCCGATCGAAATCTAATTGTCGGAAGCGAATAGGATAAATGCGAACCCACTTAAGTGGTTTTTCTTCCTCATCCAATATAACTCCCGCTGTGCATACGGTTTCTCGGTATTTTGTACTAATTGATGGATAGGTCTTAGTTGCAATTAATATTTTTTTTGTTTCCATAATATCTAGTCTTGATAATTGTATTTTTTGAAGCAATAGCTAGTAATATGTTTATACATACCATAAAATATAATTTATGGCAATACCCAAGACATTCTCCAGAATGAGTAGTAGTATGTCCCAAATGGTTAGAATTGAGGTATCGACCGCAAAAAGCTTGTTTGGTAACAGTGAGTTTGAGTATGCCTTGGCGGCCCGATGATTGGGAGGGAGATGACCCTTGTTGGAAGTTGATTGCGGGTGTGGTAGAGTTGCCGGAAGATGTTGTTGATTATGAAATTTAGTTTTGACCAAAATGGGCTATTGATTATTTATTTCTTTTTATTGCCCGCAAAAACTCTGTTTGTGGTATAATTCTGCGGGACTGTAGCAGAAAGGGGCGCTTTTTGATGAAAGCAGAATTTTATTTTGACTGTCACAAATATATTTGCAGTTTAGTTCAAGTTGATTTTGTCAAAGAATTAAAAATTAAAAATCATCAAGGTTTTGTCTTGGCAGTTAAGCAAGGAGAAAAGATTGGACTTTTGGGGAAAAGCCGCCATAATGCTAAACAAGTTGATGTATCTAAGCCGCATTTTTATAATGTGATTAAAGCGGCAATGAGCGCTTTGGAATTAGAAACTAAAAATGAGGTGATATTAGAGAGAAATCGAACTATTGCTGATGCCGAAGAACTCATTCAGCAGCAAAACCGAGAAATTCGCCTTCTCAACGAACAGATTAGAATCCTTGCGGCTCGGGTTGAGCAATTGTTAATGGAAAAGCAGCAGTTATCCATGCAGCTAGTAGAGAAGGAAATCAGAGAAACTGAAATTAGTCAAGAAATTGATGATATTCCTGCTTCGGAGGAAGATTTAGCGGCGGCGGAAATTGAGAATGGGATTGGAGAAGCTGAAATTAGTCAAGAAATCGCACAACTGCCGATTCAAAATCCTGGGTTGGACGTGCAGTTAATAGAAAATTCACGGGATTTTGAGGGAAGTGAGGAAGAGGAAGAAATGACCGGAAGCGATGTTAAAGGTGTCGATTTAGAAATTATAGAAGAAGGAGAATTTCTAGGAGACAAAACTGAAATTAAGCGACTGCATAAAAGAGGATCGCAGAAAAGGATGAGAAAGAAATAAGGAGATGTTTTCTCTAGTTTGATGCGCTAGTTATAGCGGCAAGGTGCGCGCTGTGCACCTTACATATAAAAGTAAAAATATTCGGTATGGTTAGATCAAAATACACAGACACTATAATTCAAAGGATAGTCATGGAACGAGAGATTACCGATAGCGACGGCATTACCTGGACTTGTGTTCAAGCCTATTCTGGGCTTTCCCACAATGCAGAAAACCAGGAGGCGGCTCAGGTTAAAGGAGAGGAGGATACCTACTGGGTCGTTTGTACGCCCAGCGGCGGCGCTAAGTCGGTGCGGCTCAAACTTCAGGGCGAATGGGAAAAATCCTACTCGGATGAGATGTTGCTCAATGAAATTCAAGCACAGCAGGGGGTATGACCATACCCAAACTAAGTTGTCTCGATAGTACGGTAAACCGCGATCGAGCATATTGCAACTAGCAGTGCTCAGACACCTACATACTCGGCAAAACTCGCTGTATGTAGGCGATCGCCCGCAAGATGAACAAGCTACCCAAGGAGTAGGTTTACCCTTGCAATGGGCCTGAAACTCGATCGAGCAACATCAAGAGGCGATCGCTCCCAACCTTACAAAAGTAAAGTAACTCAAAGAATAGTCATGGAACGAGAAATTACAGATAGCAACGGCGTTACCTGGACTTGTGTTCAAGCCTATTCTAAGCTTGACAAAAATGCAGAAAACTAGGATGCAGCGCAGGTTAATAAGCTACAGCAATGAGGCAATAGCATAACTACAACTCAATGAAAGTTTTTACCACAACCTTATAAACTGTTGAGGAGAACATTTAAGGAAAAACTATGCCTCAACCAGAAACGAATCAACCGAATCAAGCCCTGCCACCCCAGCTTGTAGTGCTGCAAATGGCCACTGGATACTGGGTTTCCCAATCAATCTATGTCGCGGCAAAGCTTGGTATCGCTGACTTGTTAAAAGATAGCCCAAAGAGTTGTGATGAACTAGCCACTGCTACAGGAACAAACGCCCCCTCACTCTATCGACTCTTGCGAGCGCTCGCAAGTCTGGGGGTTTTTGCTGAGACTCAACCGAATCACTTCACCCTAACACCTCTTGCGGCTTGTCTTCAGAGCGACACTCCTAACTCAATTCGTGCGTGTGTAATCATGCAAGGGGAACAGTATCAAGCGTGGGGAGAGTTCATGCATAGCGTACAAACCGGAGGTAGCTCTTTTGAGCATATATACGGCATGAATATCTTTGAGTACTTGGCTCAAAACCCAGAGTCGGCAAAAATTTTTGATGAGTCAATGACTAATTTGTCAGTGATTCAAAGTGCTGCGGTTGCTGCCAGCTATGACTTTTCATCCATCCAAACGTTAGTTGATGTTGCAGGCGGAGAGGGGCTTCTGATTGCCTCGATTCTTAAGTCTAACCCCACACTCAAGGGCGTTCTCTTCGAGAGACCCTATGTAATCGAAAGGGCAAAGCGTTTCTTGGAAGCGGAAGGAGTCTTAGAACGCTGCCAACTGGCTGCGGGTAACTTCTTCGAGTCTGTACCCGAAGGGGGTGATGCTTACATTCTCAAATACATTATTCACGATTGGGATGATGAAAGGGCGATTGCGATTCTCAAGCAGTGTCACAACGTAATGCCTGCAAACGGCAAAATATTAGTAGCCGAACAGGTTATTCCACCGGGTAATGAACCGTTTATGGGCAAGTTACTTGACCTGAATATTCTAGTGATTACTTCCGGCGGACGCGAACGTACAGAAGCGGAGTATAGAGCGCTTTTTGAAAAGGCAGGATTCAAGCTCACAAGAATTGTTCCGACACAGGATGAGATCAGCATAATCGAAGGAATTCGAGTGTAAACAGAAGCATCCCAACTTTATAATCTCGGTCTTTTGGAAACGCCGGGTACTCAGGCTATTTCATTGCAGTAGGGGTGTGAGTAGCAATAGCATAACTAAAACTCAATGAAAGCGTTTACCACAACCTTATAAACTGTTGAGGAGAACATTTAAGAAAAAACTATGCCTCAACCAGAAACTCCCCAACCGAATCAAGCCATGCCACCCCAGCTAGCAATACTCCAAATGGCCACTGGATACTGGGTTTCCCAATCGATCTATGTGGCGGCAAAGCTTGGTATCGCCGACTTGTTAAAAGATAGCCCAAAGAGTTGTGATGAACTAGCCACTGCTACAGGAACAAACGCCCCCTCACTCTATCGACTCTTGCGAGCGCTCGCAAGTCTGGGGGTTTTTGCTGAGACTCAAGTGAATCACTTCACTCTAACGCCTCTTGCTGCTTGTCTTCAGAGCGACGTTCCTGGCTCAGTTCGTGCGTTTGTAATCATGCTAGGCGATGAAGAACACTATCGAGCGTGGGGAGACTTATTGCATGGTATACAGACTGGAGGTAGCCCTTTTGAGAATGTATATGGCATGAATCTCTTTGAGTACTTGGCTCAAAACCCAGAGTCGGCAAAAATTTTTGATGAGTCAATGACTAATGCCTCAGCGATTGAAAGTGCTACCATCGCTGCCAGCTATGACTTTTCATCCATCCAAACGTTAGTTGATGTTGGAGGCGGAGAGGGGCTTCTGATTGCCTCGATTCTTAAGTCTAACCCCACACTCAAGGGCGTTCTCTTCGAGAGACCCTATGTAATCGAAAGGGCAAAGCGTTTTTTGGAAGCGGAAGGACTCTTAGAACGCTGCCAACAGGCTGCAGGTAATTTCTTCGAGTCTGTACCCGAAGGGGGTGAGGCTTACATTCTCAAACACATTATTCACGATTGGGATGAT
Source organism: Microcoleus sp. AR_TQ3_B6 (assembly GCF_036702785.1). Taxonomy (NCBI): domain Bacteria; kingdom Bacillati; phylum Cyanobacteriota; class Cyanophyceae; order Oscillatoriales; family Microcoleaceae; genus Microcoleus; species Microcoleus sp. AR_TQ3_B6. The sequence goes on from NZ_JAUBVJ010000022.1 coordinate 67,219, forward strand.
GAAAGGGCGATTGCAATTCTCAAACAGTGTCACAAGGTAATGCCGGACAACGGCAAAGTGTTAGTAGCCGAACAGGTTATTCCACCGGGCAATCAACCCTTTACTGGCAAGCTCATTGACTTGAATATGCTAGTAATGACGGACGGCGGACGCGAACGTACAGAAGCGGAGTATAGAGCGCTTTTTGAAAAGGCAGGATTCAAGCTCACAAGAATTGTTCCGACACAGGATGATGTGAGCATAATCGAAGGAATTCGAGTATAAACGGAAGCATCCCAACTTTATAATCTCGGTCTTTTGGAAACGCCGGGTACTCATGCTATTTCATTGCAGTAGGGGTGTCATTAGCAGTCGAACAAAAATGTACGGTCAGGGCTAATTCCTGCGTTCACTAAAAAACTTTCACTCTCCGCAACTTTGCTTATAACTAAAGCTTGATGCTGAATGTAGAAACAGGTGTCCGGTGCGATCGCGCGCTCCAATTCCTCCTTTTCCAGCAACCGCGCGCCGAGTTGCATTGCCTCACTTTCTAACTCGTCGGCTCTGGCGTTCACCAAGTACGCTAGGATGATTACAGGAAATTCCTGTCCTTGGTACGGCGTTCGGATTTCTAATACTCCATTGTCCTAAGCTATTATCCAAGCGCGAGCTTCTCCGACATCGGTCAATCGATTTTAGATTTTAGATTTTAGATTTTAGATTGACCCCAGGGATAAATGCGGGGGCTTGAGGATTTTCGATTATCGATTATCGATTTTCGATTTTCGATTTTCGATTTTAGATTGACCCCAGGGATAAATGCGGGGGCTTGAGGATTTTCGATTTGAGATTTTGGATTGATTCCACGGATAAATTACGTGGCGGGTACCAACTTTGAAATTCGCTTGTCGGCAACGCCTGAAAAATTTGCCAGCTAACGCCTTTTCCAACAACCTTTTAGTTGCGGATAATGGGCTTTTTTGCGGGAGTAAAAAAGTTACTGTTGGCGCGCTAATCTTGCTACGTATCTGTATTATGTGTGCGGCCCAAGGCGAAAAAGTTAAAATAATTTCATAGCCTTTTTAATCTTAGCTTCTCAGCTATTAGGTACTCAGATATCCAAAATCTATGGACAGACATGAGAATAGCTACAGGCATAAAAATATCAACATCCTCTCCCATTTCTTCTGTGGGTAGCAAGCCAAATAATTCGTTAAATTCAGTGACATCGGCTAAGATATTATCAAAGTCGTCTAAAAGTTCGTCCGGGTAAATGCAGTGGATTCCTCCTTCATGTTCATAATATTCTTCTTCGTCAGGCAAGAATTGTGAAGGTTTGAGTTCGGCAATCAGATAGTTTAGCTTGTGAAACTCTGTTTCCAAAATTATCGCGGCGATATCTTCCCCGGCTTGCTGCAAGAGAATGCGATCGCCCTCGAACATCACTCGTTTAATTGTGGCGATCGCATTTTGGCAAAATTCCTCAACAGTTAACCGGAAAAACCCCTCGCAGCCGTGAAGCGCAGCTATCCCGCTCTTAATCGCCCCTTTTCCCCCCGCAGCCGAGCCCACAACAGAATTTTGACAATTATCCAGGGTCAGCGGTAAAATTACAGGTACGATCGAACTCTTGTCAGCAGCATTAAATCCTTCAGTCATTAGTTCCCCAACATTCACATAATTGTTGACAATATTGCACAATAGATAAAATTGTAAATATATAGCACCTACCTTTTTTTACCGCTTATGAATAGCAGATTCCTCGATCGACTCCACCACCCCTCACGCCCCGTCATCGTCTTCGACGGCGCGATGGGAACCAACCTGCAAGTCCAAAACCTCACTGCAGAAGACTTTGGCGGCAAAGAATACGAAGGCTGCAACGAATATCTCGTCCACACCAAGCCGGAAGCAGTCGCCAACGTGCACCGGGGATTCCTCGAAGCAGGGGCCGATGTCATCGAAACAGACACCTTTGGCGGGGCTTCCATCGTTCTAGCCGAGTACGATTTGGCAGACAAAGCCTATTATCTCAACAAAACTGCCGCCGAACTTGCCAAGGGTATCGCCGCCGAATTTTCCACGCCTGAAAAACCTCGATTTGTCGCAGGATCGATCGGGCCAGGTACCAAATTGCCAACATTAGGACACATTGATTTTGACACTCTCACCGCCGCTTTTGCCGAACAAGCAGAAGGACTTTATGACGGCGGCGTTGACTTATTTATTGTCGAAACTTGTCAAGATGTGCTGCAAATTAAATCAGCATTAAATGCGATTGAAGAAGTATTTAAGAAAAAAGGTGCGCGAATTCCGTTAATGGTATCAGTCACAATGGAAGCCACCGGCACAATGTTAGTCGGTTCCGACATCAGCGCCGCCCTAGCCATTTTGCAGCCGTACCCGATCGACATTTTAGGCCTGAACTGCGCCACCGGGCCCGATCGCATGGCCGAACACGTCAAATACCTTTCCGAACATTCGCCCTTCGTAGTTTCCTGCGTTCCCAACGCTGGTTTACCCGAAAACATCGGCGGGCACGCGCACTACAAACTAACGCCAATAGAATTAAAAATGGCCTTGATGCGCTTTGTCGAAGACTTAGGCGTGCAAGTCATCGGCGGCTGCTGCGGCACCCGCTACGATCACATCCGCGAACTATCAGAAATTGGCAAAACTCTTAAACCCAAAGTCCGCGAATTTACTTGGGAACCTTCTGCCGCTTCAATTTACACCGCCCAACCCTACGAACAAGAAAATTCCTTCTTAATTGTCGGCGAAAGACTCAACGCCAGCGGTTCCAAAAAATGCCGCGATTTGCTAAACGCCGAAGACTGGGACGGTTTAGTGGCAATGGCCAGGGAACAAGTGCGAGAAGGCGCGCACATTCTCGATGTTAACGTAGATTATGTCGGCCGGGACGGCGTGCGAGACATGAAAGAATTAGTCTCCCGCGTTGTGACTAATGCCACTCTCCCTTTAATGCTGGATTCCACAGAATGGGAAAAGATGGAAGCCGGCTTAAAAGTTGCGGGCGGCAAATGTTTGCTGAATTCCACTAACTACGAAGACGGAGAACCGCGTTTTTATCAAGTTTTAGAGTTGGCGAAAAAATACGGCGCGGGCATAGTTATCGGTACAATTGACGAAGACGGGATGGCCAGAACAGCCGACAAAAAATTTGCGATCGCCCAGCGCGCATATAACGCCGCCGTCGCCTACGGAATTCCCGCCGAGGAAATCTTTTTTGACACCCTAGCTTTGCCAATTTCTACCGGGATAGAAGAAGACAGAAAAAACGGCAAAGCTACCATCGAAGCCATCCGCCGCATCCGCCAAGAATTGCCAGGATGTCACGTAATTTTAGGGATTTCTAACATTTCCTTCGGCTTGAATCCGGCGGCGCGGCAAGTTTTGAATTCCATGTTTTTGCACGAAGCAATGCAAGCGGGGATGGACTCGGCAATTGTCAGCGCTAATAAGATTTTGCCCCTGGCCAAAATCGACCCCCAACACCAAGAAATCTGCCGTAAACTCATTTACGACGAACGGGAGTTTGACGGCGATATTTGCGTTTACGACCCCTTGGGCGACCTGACAACGGTGTTTGCGGGCAAAACTACCAAGCGCGATCGTACAGAAGACGCAAACCTCCCCGTCGAAGAACGCCTCAAGCAGCACATCATCGACGGCGAACGCATTGGGCTCGACATCCAACTCGCCAAAGCATTAGAAACCTATCCGCCCCTCCACATTATCAATACCTTCTTGCTAGACGGCATGAAAGTAGTCGGAGAATTGTTCGGTTCGGGACAAATGCAACTGCCATTTGTATTGCAGTCAGCAGAAACAATGAAAGCTGCAGTTGCCTATTTAGAACCGCACATGGAAAAGTCCGAATCCGGGGACAACGCCAAAGGAACATTTATCATCGCTACGGTCAAAGGCGACGTGCACGACATCGGCAAAAACTTGGTTGATATTATCCTATCAAACAACGGCTACCGAGTGATTAACTTGGGTATTAAACAGTCAGTTGACAATATCATCGAAGCCTACGAAAAGCACAAAGCCGACTGTATCGCCATGAGTGGCTTGCTGGTAAAATCTACCGCATTCATGAAAGAAAATCTGGAAGTATTCAACCAGAAAGGAATCACGGTTCCGGTAATTTTGGGCGGCGCGGCTTTGACTCCCAAGTTTGTACATGAAGACTGCCAAAATACCTACAAAGGTAAAGTCGTTTACGGCAAAGATGCGTTTTCCGACTTGCACTTTATGGACAAACTCATGCCAGCAAAAGCTGCGGGTAAATGGGAAGATTTGCAAGGATTTTTAGATGAAATAGGAAAAGAAAATGGGGCGGTTAAAGAAGCTAAAGCTTCGCCAGAAACTTCTGTAGAAGATCCCAAGAAAGCAGACATTCCTGTGGTGATAGATACCAGGCGGTCCGAAGCAGTTGCAGCAGATATCGATCGCCCGAATCCTCCTTTCTGGGGAACGAAACTTTTGCAGCCGGAAGACATCCCCTTTGAGGAAATTTTCTGGCACTTAGATTTGCAAGCCTTAGTTGCCGGTCAGTGGCAGTTCCGCAAGCCAAAAGACCAATCGCGGGAAGAATACGATGCTTTCTTAGCTGAAACAGTTTATCCCATCTTGGAAGAATGGAAACACAAAGTCATCGCCGAAAAGTTACTGCATCCGCAAGCAATTTACGGGTATTTTCCCTGTCAAGCTGAAGGCAATTCTTTGTATTTGTACGACCCAGAAATCATGGCTGGCGGGCAAGATGTATCGACACCCGCTGCAACATTCACATTTCCCCGCCAAAAATCGGGGCGCAGGCTTTGCATTGCCGACTTTTTCGCGCCCAAAGAATCGGGTAAAATCGATGTATTTCCCATGCAAGTAGCAACAGTCGGAGAAATTGCTACAGAGTACGCGCAACAGCTATTTGCTAACAATCAATATAGCGACTATCTCTACTTTCACGGATTAGCGGTACAGACAGCGGAAGCCGTAGCAGAATGGACTCACGCGCGAATTCGGCGCGAATTGGGATTTGCTAGCGAAGAACCGGACAACATTCGCGATATGCTAGCGCAAAGATATCGCGGTTCGCGTTACAGTTTCGGCTATCCGGCTTGTCCGAACATGGCGGATCAGTACAAGCAACTGGAATTGTTAAAGTGCGATCGCATCAACCTCTACATGGATGAAAGCGAACAACTTTATCCGGAACAATCAACAACCGCAATTATCACCTATCACCCAGCAGCCAAATACTTCACCGCTTAATTTCTAGGGTGCGCCCCGCGCACATTCCTCGGTGAATTATACTCGTTACCAGGCTCTTCCTGGTAACGCAGCTCCCGAGGCTTGGCTCCACTTAGAGCAGTAAAGCTTGTAGTATCGTTCCCAAAACTGTCCGGAGTATTGGCCCAGAAGGTAATGTCATTGCTGACAATGCGTAACGCCTAAATCTGACACTTGCGTTTAACCAAAGCGTCCGCTAATGTACTCTTCGGCTTCTTTGGTTTGGGGAGAACGGAAAATTTGTTCAGTGGGCCCAAACTCCACCAATTTGCCGCGTCGTTTGCCTTGATCGTCCGTTTCTGTATTGAAAAAAGCCGTCCAATCCGCGATTCTTGACGCTTGTTGCATATTGTGAGTCACTGTAATAATTGTGTATCGTTCCTTAAGTTCTAAGCACAGTTCTTCGACCTGTCGCGTAGAAATGGGGTCGAGAGCAGAGCAAGGTTCATCCATCAATAAAACATCCGGCTTCATAGCGATCGCCCGGGCAATACAAAGCCGTTGTTGTTGTCCCCCAGATAACGCCGTTCCTTTATCTTTCAGCTTATCCTTGACCTCATTCCAGAGAGCTGCTTGTCTGAGGGAAGATTCCACTAATTCATCCAGATTTCCTTGATATCCGTTGGTTCTGGGGGCATAGGCAATATTTTCATAAATGCTCTTGGGAAACGGATTCGGTCTTTGAAACACCATTCCCACCTGTCGCCGCAATTTGACGGGATTCACTTGCGCATCGTAAATATTACGGCTGCGGTAAATGAGTTTCCCTTCCACCTTGGCAGCAGGGATTAAATCATTCATGCGATTGAAGCAACGCAATAAGGTACTTTTGCCACAGCCTGAAGGGCCGATAAAGGCCACAATTTTTTGACGGGGAATTTTGATATAGACATCGACAAGGGCTAAAAAGCCATTGTAATAAACCTTTACGCCTTCTGCATCAAACACACTATCGCCCGTTTTGAGTTTGGTATTACTGTCAGTCATCTGAAATAGTCTCCTTAATCTTGACAACTCAAGTTAATTAATGGCTGGAATAGCGTTGGCGCAGATAGATAGCGACGCCATTAAGCCCCAAAATCAAGATAATCAGCACAATAATCGTCGCTGCGGCTGCACTGGCAAACCCCGGTTCAGGACGAGTGATATAGCTGAAAATTTGAATGGGTAACGCCATAAATCGTTGGAATAAACCCGGATTAAACGTGAGGAAACTGACAGCACCCACGACCACCAAAGAAGCAGCATCCCCCATAGCGCGGGAGACAGAAATAATCACCCCCGTAAGAATTCCCGGAATGGCATAGGGTAAGACATGGTGTTGAATGGTTTGCCATTTGGTAGTTCCCAATCCATAGGAAGCATTTCTCAGGGAATCGGGAACGGCGCGGATCGCCTCCCTCGCCGTGACGATAATCACAGGTAAAGACAATAGGGCAAGAGTTAATGCCCCCGAAATCAAGGTAGGCCCAAACCCTAGTAAATAGTTAAAGACCCCTAAACCCAGTAAGCCATAGACAATAGAAGGAATCCCCGCTAAATTCCCGATATTTATCTCAATCACGGCAGTCCACCACTTTTTAGGGGCATATTCCTCTAGGTACAAAGCAGCCCCTACCCCAATGGGAACCGCAACCAGAAGGACGATCAGTCCCAGAAAGAAACTCCCAATAATCGCTGGACGGATACCTCCGCGTTCGGCAAAACGGGAAGGTGTTTCCGTGAGAAACCCCGGTGTTAGCAATCTGCCAAGTCCATCATGAAGGATATTAAGAACCAGTAAGGCGAGGACAAATAAACCGATGAGTAACCCAATTAAGAATAGATACTCAAAGACTTTACCGATCGCTTCTCGGCGTTCTAGGTTATCGGTAAATTCGGCAGTTTTGACAGAATTGTTTGTTGAAGTTGATTTAACCATAGCAATCAGTCGTATTTTTCCTTAAAGCGACTAGAAATCCAGAAGCTGGCCATATTGAGAGACAATGTAATCACGAACAGAACTGCCCCCACCGCATACAAAGTCTTAAAACTGAGGCTACCCCTGGGACTATCTCCCCCCGAAATCTCCGCCATAAAAGCGGTCAGGGTGGCGACGGATTCCATGAAATTGACGGTGATGCGAGGCTGCGATCCAGCCGCAATCAGAACGGTCATGGTTTCTCCCACGGCGCGGGAAACGCCTAAAATAATCGAAGCCATAATCCCAGACAAGGCTGACGGAAGCACCACTTTAAAAATGGTTTCTAGTTTGGTAATGCCCAAGGCATAGGAACCTTCCCGCAGAGAACGGGGAACCGATTGAATAGCATCTAAGCTGATGGAACCGACGGTGGGGGTGATCATAATGCCCATCATCAACCCAGCGCTGAGGGCATTAAAAATCTCTAAGGGGAAAAGATGCCGCAGAACCGGAGTGACAAAAAGCAAAGCAAAGTAACCATAAACTACTGTGGGAATTCCCCCCAATAACTCCACAGCAGGGCGTAACACGGCTGCCACTTTCGGTTGGGCATATTCACTCAGGTAAATGGCTGAAGACAAACCCAAAGGAACCGCCACAGCCATAGCGATCGCAGAGGTTAAAAACGTTCCGTTCAGCAGCGGCCAGATGCCAAAATGGGCCTCGGCAAACAGGGGAGTCCATCGCGTATCCAGAAAAAACTGGGCTAAAGAAACTTCTTGGAAAAAACCCAAAGTCTCTTGGAAAATGATCCAGACAATACCAAAGGTTGTGGCAACGGACACGAAGGCGCAGGCAAATAAAACCGCGCCAATAATCTTTTCTGGGACATCTTCCGAACCCTTCTTAAGCAAGGAGTCATCCGCAGAGAAAAGGGAGTCATCAAAGGAACTAGGAGTTAGGGTCATGGGCTTGAGATTTCCTCCTTAAATAAAGTTAGTAATGGGTTCACCGGGTTTGGCTTTTTTGAATTTCGTTCCCGTTTCACGCCGCTCAAATTTTTGCTTAGTTTTCACATAAGCTTCATCGGGTAACGCCACATAGCCCACACCATCTACCCATTTCCAAGAATTTTCTAGATAGAATTTCACGAATCTTTCCAGGGAAGGATTGGTTTCAAGGGCGTTTTTATTGACGTAGATAAAGAGGGGGCGAGAGAGGGGGCTATAGATATTTCTCAGAACATTATCAAGGGGAACTGGTTTAACACATTTTCCATCCGCATTTTCAATCGCCACCCCGTTCAATTTGTCTTGGTTTTGGAGCAAGAAGGCAATTCCCAGATAGGCCACTCCCGATTTATTGCCAATCACCCCTTGAACGAGGGTATTTTGGTTGCGACTGGGGGTAAAGTCGGTACGACTATTTTTCCTTTTACCCGTTACGGCTTGGGTGAAATAATCAAAGGTTCCTGTATCGGAAGGAGGGGCAAACAGCAACAGTTTTTCGTCGGGGAAGTCGGGATTGATTTGCTTCCAACTGGTAATCTTGCCTTCGGATTTGGCATTCCACATTATGTCTAATTCTTTAATCGTTAGACACTTGGCAAAGTTATTTTCCTTATTAACCACTACCGCAAGACCATCAAGAGCCATCGGCAGTTCAATAAATTCGATTCCTTTGCGGGCGCATTTTTTGATTTCTTCCTCTCTGATGGTGCGAGAAGCCCCCGCAATCTCAAGGTTTCCAGCACAAAACTTGCTAAACCCTCCCCCTGTGCCGCTGGCAGCGACGCTGACTTGGGCATTGGGATAAAGTTTTTGGTATTCTTCGGCGACGGCGAGGGAAACGCTAAAGCCCACAGCACCACCATCGATACTGATTTGCTGTTCCTTCTCTCCTGAATTGCCACAACTCGTCATTAGGTTGCCCATGACGATGAGAGGGATTAGGTAAAACCAACGAGAAAATTTCATAGAATTTGAGTGTAACTTTGGAAAAATGAAAGTGAATTAGGCCTTTAGGTTCACAACTTTCCCTTAATTTGGTCAAAGATGGCACCCTTTGCAAAAAACTGCTCTTTTATCAAAGGCCACCCTCCTAAATCTTGAGCATTGAACAAAGTTTTAATTGGGGGAAATTGCACCTGTGCGCTTTGAGCGATAAAGGGATTGACCGAACGGTAGCCTAATTTGGCGAATTCTTGCTGAGCTTCGTCTGAATAGAGAAAATCGACAAAGGCTGCTGCTACTTCCCTCGTTCCATGCTTATCAACGTTTTTATCAACTATTGCCACGGGATTATCGATAGAGATATTGAGGGGAGGAACAAAGTAACTGGTTTTGGGTCGGTTTGTTCCAGCTAAAATCACTTCATTTTCATAGGTCACTAAGGCATCTCCTTGCCCTTGTTGGAAAAATAAGTCGCTGGCTTCCCGGGCATCTTTTGTTAAGGTGGGAATTTTTTTATAAATTTTGCCTACAAAATCAAGGGCTTGTTGAGGTTCGCCTCCTTCTTGGGTTACTGACCCCCACAGACCTAAAAATTGCCAAACGCCAATACCCGATGTTTGAGGATTTGCTGCAATCACGTTTACATCTTCTTTGGCTAAATCTGCCCAAGTTTGAATATCTTTGGGGTTGCCTTCTCGGGTAACAATTGCCGCCACAGAATGACTAACTACTCCCCGTCTAGGAACTCTGTCCTCCCAGCCAAAATTAATCAAACCAGCTTCTTCGATGCGAACCACATCCAATGGCAGGGCAAGATGTACCACATCAGCTTCTTGTTTGCCGGCAATGATCTCGTCGGTTTGCGCTAAAGACCCGCCATAACTGCGTTCAAAAATGACGTTTTGGTTGTGCTCTTTCTTCCACTTTTCAATAAATTTAGGGACGATTTGGTCATGGGCCGCTTTCGTCACTGAGAAGGAAACTAGGTTGAGCTTGACCTCGCTTTGATTGGCCCCACTCGCTGCTGAGCAAGCAGCAATTGACGCAGTTAGAATTACACCTAGTAAAAACAAGACGGTGTACGCTTGGGCTGAGCGTCCTAGATGCTGAGCTTTTTTGAGAAATTGCCCTGAAAATCGCACCAATTGGGAACTGGCTGCGATCGCAAATTTTAGAGACTGAACGATCGAAGTCACTGAATTTTGCCAAACTTGTTGTGGATTCACCGATACTTTTTCTTTAACTACGGTATTTTTATCAAGTTTTCGTAGTTACTATGAGGAGTATAGAGTCATCAAATTAGTGTTTTCAGTTTTCTTAATGTTTTCTTAATAAATTCTCTTAACCTACCGCTACCATGACAAAGAGTCCAAACTCACACCCGCCTGCCGTGGTCGCTAAACATTTAGAACTGACTAATTTACAGCAAATTGCTATTAGATGTCCCACAAAATAAATTATCTAATTGGTTCTAAAAATAGACCACAATGATTAAACCAGTTGAGAGCATTTTCATCTGTAATCCCATTGATTGCTTTTGTGAGCGCGGCATCAAGAATCTCTGAACTTCGGGCAGCTTCAGAAGGCATAATCCCTTTGATTTTTGAGCAACACAATTCAAGTGGCGATAAATCCGGGGAGTAAGGCGGTAAAAAATTCACGTTTACCCCAAAAGATTTAATCAAAGTTTCGACCGTCTTAGCATGATGAATAGGTAAGTTATCCATCACTATAATTGCTCCTTTCCATAACTGGGGCAGTAAGATTCGTTCGAGATAAACCATTGATTGCAATTTGCTGTAAAAACCTGGAGGCAGAGCCTCAAGAAATGAGTTCCCCGGTAGAACCTGGAATAAACCAACAAAAAAGCACTTTAAAAAAAGTGCCTTAATGAATATGAACTTTCCTTGTCTGACGAAATTTTTACGAGTGATGCCGGGGAGTGCGCGCGCCGGCAGATGCTCCTACCATCGAAGCAACTAAACCCAATAGCGAGCCGAACAAAAACGACCAACCAGCTTTCGCAGCATTACCAGCAAGATTGCGAGCATCCTGAGCAGATACGTTAGGCGCTTGGTTCGGCAAATTTACCCCCCCCTGCTGCGCTTGATTAATTGCTTCTCCCGCATTCGCAGCTATGACGCCAAAAGTACCGGCCACGCCATTTGCTAACAGCCAAGAGCCAATTGTTAAGGTAGTTGCCCACAATATTGCTCCATTTAAAAGCGCTGTGTTGCGATTCATCGGGCCGCAAGCGCGAGCAGTTACCCAACCGCCAACGGCTAAGCTAATAAACAAACTGATAATTGACCAAATTCCGACGCTGTTACCCACGTCTCCTGAAATACTGCGCGGAGCTCCTGAATTAGCAATGTTGCTCAACCCGATCGCAGCGCCCAATGCACTTAATACTAATTGCGTGGCGATCGCAATTACCAAACCTGAAAAAATCGGGCCCCACCGCACTCGATCGTGATATTCAACGACTTGATTTACTAATGTCGGCTCGTTAACAACGTTATCTACAGGTCTATTTACGTATGACATAACTTTTCTTCTCCTCAGAGAGTAGCTGTAATCTTTAACAATCTTTCACTTAAGCATTTATTGTGGCTGAGATTGATAGAAACTATCTCTGCCTGCAGAAATAACCAGTCTCTATGTCTGAAGAAAGAAACGAAAAAGTCATCAGCCCTGGCCCAGCCGCTATTAGCTAATGACTGATGACTGATGACTGATGAGTGATAACTATTTTTTCCAGTTAGAAAAGTTCGCGGATGTATATAGGAAAGACAGCTTAACGCAATCTTACAGCCGTTCCAACGGCAGTAATCAGCAGCAAAGCTCCGCTGGAGTCTACATTAATCGTGCCGGTGTCAACTTCCACCCCGATTACGGCATTGGCGCCCAGGCGCTGAGCCCGTTTTTCTAGTTCCGCGAGGGCATCTCGCTGTCCTTTGAGAAACACTTCCTCGTAACTGCCGGTGCGCCCGCCGATGATGTCGCGAATGCCCGCGAAGAAATCTCGCAGGGCATTGGTGCCGTAGACCACCTCAGCAGTTACAATTCCCAAGTAAGATTGAATTTCTGCTCCTTGGATGATATCAGTTGTTGTTACAATCATCAGTTGGCCTCAAATACGAACATTTTGAGTTAATCGACTTCTGTAGATTTACTACATCTGGCGGTTCCCAGATTCCCGGCAAACCCTAAGCTGTCAGCGAAAGCAAGGTGACAGCAACTCGCTCTTTCATTCCACACACGCTTTGAAACAAATGGCCGTATACAAACAAAGTCTCTTGGTATTCAGTACGCTTTTGGTAGCAGGACTCGCTGTCGCAGCGCCGCAGATAGCACTCTCAGCAGAAACGTCTGTTCAAGTCAACCCTCAAAATAATTCCAATTTAGATGCTCTGCTGCGACAAGGGCGGGAGTTGGTAGATGTAGGAGACTACAGTAAGGCGATCGCCATTTATCAGCAAGCAGCACGTTTAGATACGGAAAACCCGCGCATTTTTTCCGGTATGGGGTATTTAGAAGCGCGTCAGGGCAACTATCAAGCCTCCGTGGAATTTTACCAACAAGCGATCGGTCTCGAACCGAACAATGCTGACTTCCAATACGCCTTAGGATATGCTATGGCGAATTTGCAAAACTATCCCGCAGCAGCCACAGCTTACCGCCGCGCCTCTGAGCTCGATCGCAAAAATGTCAATGCCCGGATCGGTCTCGGAGTGGTACTCTTTCAGCAAAAAGATTACAGCGGTGCTTTTAAAGCGTACCAAGAGGCGATCGCCCTCGATCCGAAAAGTTGGCAAGCTTACTCTTCAATGGGTTTGGTATTGATCCAGCAGGGTAATTTTGCCAGTGCTGTTACTGTACTCCAGCAGGCTGCCGAACTGGCTCCCAAACAAGCCAGCGTCCAGTTAAAATTGGGTACTGCTTTGCTGCGGGGCGGCAACACTTCCGAAGGGCTAGCAGCTTTTGAAGAAGCTGCCAAATTGGAGCCCCGGAATCCAGAAGTGCAGCTAGAAATTGGCCAACTTCTCCAGGCTCAAAACGACTTCGACGGAGCGCTGGTAGCTTATCAGCGGGCTGTTGCGGTGCGACCGAATTTAGTGGAAGCACACTCCGGAATCGGGGAAATTCAACTGGAAAAACAAGATTTTTTAGGAGCCATTACCACTTTTAGGCGAGTGATTGAACTCGATCGAGACCGGGCAGAAGCTTATTACAATATGGGTAAAGCACTCAAAGCGGGCGATCGCAACTCCGAAGCAATTGAAGCTTTTCAACAAGCCCTCGACACTTACCGCCAGCAAGGCAACAATGAGGGGGCAGAAAAAGCTGAGGCGGCATTGCAGGAACTAAAATAATTAGTCAGTTGACAGTTGATAGTTGATAGTGTTTCTGATGGCGGGCGAGGCGCTACAACTGAGAAACTGGCTTTTGATGTCGTGGGGGCGGGTTCAGAAACCCGGTTTCTTGAGACAATCTGGTGAGGAGGCGTAAATTGTCGCAGAAACCCAGTTTCTCGGATGGTTTGCCGCGCCGGCCTCAGAAACCCGGTTTCTTGAGACAATCTGGTGAGGAGGCGTAAATTGTCGCAGAAACCCGGTTTCTCGGATGGTTTGCCGCGCCGGCCTCAGAAGTAGAAAAAACGACAAAGTGTTGCCGAAACTTGGTTTAGATCCCGCACAAGTAACCGACGAACATTTCACCGAAGCGTTCGGTAAATTTCACTGCGTCCGTCCCTCATCTCTGAAATTTTTTTCAGGCGTGATATCAGAATGCTTCATCCTGCCACTGTGCGATCGTATATAACAGTTGACTAATAGCTAATAACTAATGACTGATAACTCATAACTCATAACTCATAACTAATGACTCATAACTCCAAACCGCCACTGTATGAGATGGATCCGCTAGGCCGATTTTCCGATCGCGCCTCCGATTATGTCAAATACCGGCCGAGTTATCCGGCTGCGGCAATTGATGCGATTTTAGATGGACTTGGAGAACCTTCGCAGTTAACGGCAGCGGATATCGGTGCGGGTACGGGGATTTCTTCGCGTTTGCTGGCCCAAAGAGGCCTTCGGGTGTTGGCAATTGAACCGAATGCTGAAATGAGACAAGCGGCCGCTCCTCACGCTTTGGTAGACTTGAGAGCAGGAACTTCGGAAGCTACTAACTTGCCCGACACATCGATCGATTTAGTAACTTGTTTCCAGTCTTTTCACTGGTTTAACCCGGTGTTAACTTTACCAGAATTTCGGCGAATTCTCAAGCCGGGGGGCCGGTTGGCTGTAGTTGGGAACCTGCGCGACCGCTCCGAACCAGTAACGCTAGGTTACACTCAAATTACCAAGCCAGGTTCTCAAAATGATCCAGCAGAAAACCCCGCTCAATCGATCGACGCTTTGCTAGCTAGTTCGCATTTTACCGATGTCAGACACTGCGATTTTGCTAACAGTCAAGATGTAGATATAGCAGGGTTAATCGGGCGAGCAAAAAGTGCCTCTTACATTCCGCAATCCGGTCCGGCTTGGGAGAAAATCATCTCGGATTTGACCGAACTTTATGAAACTCACTGCGACGATCGAGGCTTGGTTTCTTTAGTTTATAAAACAAGAGTCTATCTGGCGGTTGTTGCCAATAATTAAGATTGTTTGAAATTCTGTTTGTAGTGAGGACTTTAGTGCGCAGCTTCTCCAGGACTAAAGTCCTCACTACAAACCCACTTATGGCGATCGATCTCTTAAGACACGATTTAAGTTTTGTTATAGACAAAAAATTAGAGAAGCAATAAGGGCGATCGCACATTTGAATTGCATCGAAGCTCCATCTTTTGTAAGATCCTAAAACTGCTGATGGAAAATCAATCTATTTCTATTGATAGAGACTGCCAAGTTGTTAACATTTGTAAAATGAGTAAAATATCCTATCCCCAGAGCTTCATCTATGCAAACGTATGACGTAATTATCATAGGAGCAGGTCACAACGGACTGGTCTGCGCCTCTTATCTCCTGAAAGCGGGATATACCGTCCTGTTGCTAGAAAAACGTTCGGTTCCCGGCGGCGCAGCAACTACTGAAGCTGCGATTCCCGAATTGCCGGACTTTAAATTCAATATGTGCGCGATCGACCACGAATTTATCCACTTAGGGCCAGTTGTAGAAGAATTAGAACTGGAAAAACACGGGTTAGAATATCTTTTCTGCGATCCAGTTGCCTTTTGTCCGCATCCCGACGGCAAATATTTTTTAGCGCACAAATCTGTAGAAAAAACTTGTGCTGAAATTGCCCGCTACAACGAGCGCGATGCTAAAAAATATGCCGAATATACAGACTTTTGGCAGCGGGCTTTAGGTGCAATGGTTCCGATGTTTAATGCGCCACCAAAATCCCTCATAGATATTCTGGGCAACTACGATATTTCAAAGATCAAAGATTTATTGTCAGTCATCGGTTCCCCCGACAAAACGCTGGACTTTGTTCGCACGATGCTCACCAGCGCTGAAGACCTTCTCAACGAGTGGTTTGACGAGGAATTTATCAAAGCACCCCTAGCAAGATTCGCTGCAGAACTCGGCGCGCCTCCTTCGCAAAAAACCCTGGCTGTAGGCGCAATTATGCTGGCAATGAGGCACAATCCCGGCATGGCAAGACCGCGCGGAGGGACGGGTGCATTAGTGCAAGCGCTGCTTAGTGTAGTGAAAAGTTACTCGGGTGTGGTACTTACCGACCAGCACGTCGAGAAAATATTAGTTGATGACGGTCGCGCTGTGGGAGTTCGAGTTGCCAACGGCACGGAATACCGCGCTACAAAAGGTGTCATTTCTAATATTGATGCTAAGCGCTTGTTTCTGCACTTAATGGACTCCAGCGATGTTGACAGTGCCGACCCGGATTTGCGGGAAAGATTGGAGCGCAAAATTGTTAATAACAACGAGACTATTCTCAAAATAGACTTAGCTCTGAGTGAAGCGCCTAGATTCGATCGCTGGAATCATCGGGAGGAATTTTTAATCGGGTCGGTTTTAATTGCAGACTCGGTGAGACACGTTGAAATTTCTCACAGCGACCCTTCAATCGGCCGAATCCCCGACTCTGACCCATCGATGTATGTAGTGTTTCCGACGGTACGAGACCCGTCAATGGCTCCCCCCGGACATCATACGGCTTGGATTGAATTTTTTGCTCCTTACATGATCGAAAATGCTGAAGGAACCGGCCAGCACGGTACGGGTTGGACGGATGAGCTCAAAAACAAAGTTGCCGATCGCTGCATCGATAAGTTAGCAGAATATGCACCGAATATCAAGAAGTCAATTATCGGCCGCCACGTGGAAAGTCCGGCGGAATTGGGAGAGCGTTTGGGGGCTTTGAAGGGAAATTATTATCACGTTGACATGACGCTGGATCAGATGATATTTTTCCGTCCTTTACCGGAGTTGGCGAATTACAAAACGCCGATCGAGGGTTTGTTCCTCACGGGGGCAGGGACCCATCCGGGCGGCTCGATTTCCGGGATGCCGGGACGCAATACGGCTCGCGTTTTCATGCACTCGCAGCAGCCCTTCGCGCAGACTTTGGCAGATGCGGCTAATTCTCTGAAGGCGAAGGGTAAGTCGGTATTTCGGAGTAATGAGAAGTAAGATCTTTTAACCGCAGATGAACGCAGATAAACGCAGATGAATGACATCTGCGTTTGTTTGTTTTGATTTATCGGTCTGTGAGTGCGAGAATTTTTTCTGGTTGATTCCCTGTGAAGGGAAAACGATTTGCGATCGCCCTCAGTACCCTTTCTAAATCGGGAGCATCTTTCGCCAATGTTGGCTCCTCCTCCCGTTCGGTCAAATCTGTTAAAATAGTCAAAATGTGCTGAGCAAAATCTTCATCAGCCTTATCCAACAAATTCACTAGCTTCGCCATATCTTCTTTCGCACCTAACCAGTACCTTGCACCCAGCAATTCAGCTTTTACTGATAAAGGAAGCTCTAATTTTAGATACTCTTCAAGTTTTGGCAATAGCTGCGGCGTACCTAAAAGCCCGATCGAGTTAGCAGCATAACATCTAACAGCTTCATCCTCATTAGTATCGAGCAGTGAAAGTTCGAGAGTGTTTATGGCTTGAGATTTTCCTAAATACCCGAGAGTTTCTGCTGCTGATGCGCGAACTAGCGCTGAAGGATCTTTTCTCAGCAAATATTCTATAGATTCAACTGCTGGGGTATAATCAATATCTCCAAGAGCCTCCACGGCTTCAGACCTCACCAGTTCTTCTTCGTCGTCCAGCAAGTCCATTAATGCAGGGCCAACTGTCTCTACTTCCTCGCTTCCCAGATAACCCAATGCTTCTGCTGCGGTGAATCGGATAGCTGCATCTGGTGACTTCAGCAACCTCACTATTTTCGGTGCAGCCTCATAAACTTGTGCATCAACTAGATCGAGAATTGCTCCGGCTTGCCTAGTTGGTTCGTCTGAATCGCAATCATCCAGAAGCAGTTCAATACTTTGCTTGTTCATAATTTTAACCTGCTCTAATTTAATTTTTTTATCGGTGGCGACTGCGACGCTTTCTTTTAGCTTTTTGAGTTGTTTTTATTTTCTGAATTTTAACTTTGTCATCATTGCGCTCAGCATTTTCCATAAGTATTTTCAGCGCTTCACCCATTGATGCTACTGACCCATCTTGCATGAGTTGCTGAGCTTCTTTTAAAATCCCCGTGTCAGCGACGTTGCCTTCAGAAGTCATGTTTCTGTTTGGCCATAGTGTTTAAATACTAAAAATAATAAGTAAAATGCCAATCGCCCATTGAGGCATCCTCAAACCTAGCGCGTTCGACTGACTTTTATTGTAGCATAACGGGAAAATTCTTAATCTTTTAAAACTCGCTTTGTTAACCAGACAGTTGTTAAACCAAAGGCTTGTTTGACTGGGACAATACTGTTGAACTCATTGTAGGGCATGGTTGTATGGGAGAATTGCTGGACCCGGGATCGCCTGCGGATGCCCGGGATCTCGCCTGCGGATGCCTAATATTACTGCAAATTCATCCTTTGTGCAGATGGAAATTATGCACGAAAATATACACACTCAGATTAGCGTTACCCTTTTTTGAGCGATGGCAAACCGAGTTTTGATTGTCGGGGGCCGAGGACGAATTGGCAGCAGCGTTGCCGAAGACCTTGTTACCCATACCGACGCAGAAATTACCGTTACCGGACGCAACTCTGAAGCCTCTATTGGGCCTGGATTGCCGCCGGATAGGGTGCAGTATCAAGCTTTAGATTTAGCAGACAGTGCTGCACTGCACCAAGCGGTTTCATCCTCTAACCTCGTCGTTCACTGTGCCGGACCTTTTCACTACCGAGATGCTAGTGTACTGAAAACTTGCATAGAAGCAGGTGTTAATTATACTGATGTCAGCGACAGCCGCAGTTTTACTCGCCGAGCTTTAGAATTGCGCGAAACTGCTAAAAATGCTGGGATTACTGCTATTATTAATACGGGCATTTTCCCCGGCGTGTCTAACAGCATGGTGCGCCGAGATATGGAACAATTAGATGAAGCAGAACACATCCATTTGAGTTATGTTGTCGGAGGTTCGGGCGGTGCTGGTGTTACTGTCATGAGAACTACTTTTTTAGGCTTGCAAACGCCTTTTGATGTTTGGTTCGATCGCAAGTGGCAGCAAGTAAAACCCTACAGCAAGCGCGAAACAATTGAATTTCCCGCACCCTACGGCAAAACAGGGGTTTACTGGTTCGATATGCCGGAAGCAATCACTTTGCCCGAAACTTTCCCCGTCAAATCAGTTGTGACTAAATTCGGTACGTCTCCCGACCTTTACAATCACCTTACCTGGTTTGTGGCCAAGTATTGGCCCGCTAGCTGGCTCAAAAATAACTCCGTGATTGAATTTCTCTCCTACGTCAGTTACGGGATGACCAGTGTTACTAATAGTTTTAGTGGGGTTGGTGTAGCTGTGCGATCGCAAGTGACCGGTCTCAAAAACGGTCAACCCGCTAAAGTTTGCTCGACAGCGATACACCCCAATGCTGCCGCCGCTACTGGCATCGGTACTGGCAGCATAGCTCAATTAATGTTAGAAGGAAAACTGGAAAAACCAGGCGTTTGGTCGGTAGAACAAGCTCTTTCTACCGATTTATTTGAAAAAGCTATGCAAAACCGCCACCTCAATATAGAGCAAGAGCAGGTTTTTTTGTAGTTAGTTAGGGTGTTTATAGCACTTTAAAATGTTGGGTGAATGGGCTTTTAAAAACGAACCGCGCCCACGCTTATGACCCGAAGTAAGACAACAGTCAGGGGGTCCGCAATTGATGGGAAAAACCATAGATAGGGTAAATCGCATCAATTGCAAGTACCCCTCACACGAGAAGAGTTCTCCTTGTCTAACTAATCTATCTTTTGGTAGAAGTAAAGTGAACGAGCAGGAGTTTAATATACTTTACAAGACGGTAAATATCCCTTTTGCTGTATGTGGGCGCAGCACAGGCAACGAAAGTTCCCCCGATCGCTAAATTTTGAAATGTGCGATCGCAGTGAAGGGGCGACAAATACCATAAATTTTGCGAAAAAATACGAGGAGAAGTTGATATGAAGCGGGTTTTAAAAGCTCTCGGAAAAACATTGAGCCAAAGCATTTTGCTGGTGTGTATGCTGGCTTTCATTGTTCTGGCAGGTCTAGCGGTAGTACCAAGTCAGGCTGCTTACGCAGGTCAAGATAGGACTGAGGCGCCGCCAGAAGCTCAAATTACTGACCCCGCAAAAAGTTTCGAGGATCTCAATCCCCAAGCAGCTTACGAAAAAATAGTCAAAACCGGTCAAGATCCTGCAAAGGTCGAGCAATCTTACGACGAAAGCTTACAGGAGTACAAGGCAGAAAACCCGCAAGACACCATAGTTAAAAAAGCTGAAGAGCTGATCCAAAAGGTCACGGGGAAGGACTAAATCTAAAAATTTATATCTAACTCAAGTGGGTGGTAAATTCTGATATTTTGTGAGTACACAATGGAGCAGAGATCGGGACTCACTTGAACCTAATTATGTAGGGTGCGCGTTGCGCACCTTACGTCGTTAGAGTAGGGTGTCCAATCAATTTTGGCGTAGAGAAAGGTTTTGTCATCCGGCTTATTTTTAAGCTAGCAGATTCATCCTCAAGGAAGATGAATAGATAGGAATTTAAAAGGTAAATTTAATAATAGTTACAGTTAGATAAAAGGAAAAAAATATCATGAGCGATGACAAAAAAACGGTACATGAACATGATGCTAACCTCGACCCGATTTCCGGGGAAACCGGGGCTCATCCAGTAGGAACGGGTATTGGTGCGGCGAGTGCCGGTGCTGCAGGTGCTGCGATCGGCGGTGCGGTGGGCGGACCTGTGGGAGCAGTTGTAGGCGCTGTTGTGGGTGCGTTTAGTGGCGGTTTGGCCGGCAAAGGTGTGGCCGAGGCGATCGACCCTACGGTAGAAGATGCTTACTGGCAAAGCAACTACAGTTCCCGTCCTTACGCCGACACCAGCGTGACTTACGAAGACTATCAGCCGGCATACCGCACTGGTTATGAGGGATACAGCCGCTATCGCGGTACTGGTAAGAACTTCAACGAGGTCGAAAACGATTTGCAGCGCGACTACGAAACAAATCGCGGTAAGTCTAATCTGACTTGGGAAAAAGCTAAGCACGCCACGCGCGACGCTTGGGATCGGGTGGAACGCGCTGTCCCCGGCGACATTGACAAAGACGGCCGCTAAGGGCCAGAGCAAGTATTTTTCAGTCTTGGACGCCCACCAAATCAAGCGTTCCGGGTTTTTTACCCGGGTTCCGGAATGCAGGGAAGTGTTTTGATAAAAAAAACCCGGTTGCTGCGTCTTGGACTGTTGTTGATAGGTTGCACAGTTTTCGACGCGAGATTAGGGAAGTTTTTGGGGATTTTGGACCCCTCTCTACATCGGAGAGGGGTATTTTTAGGTTAAGGTGAAATCGCATTTTTCAGCAAGATTTTTATTTCACAGGACTGTTCGCTGTGAACTCGCGAAGCCAGATGTATAGGCAAAGCTTTGCGGGACGTTGGCACTCCTAAAAAACGCTTTTTACGCTCCAGAGGGATGCTCGGGTTTAAAATTGACTTTTTTTTGACTATTGGCCTTAAAATTAAACTAATTCAGGACTGAGGGAGCGATCGCATATTTTTATCATTGTTGGCGATGCGCTTTCTTCAATCTGGGCCGGATCGTAAAGGGTCGGTGGCTTCAAGTCCGATAATTGTTAATCTAAATCCTCTCATTCAAAATTGGTATTACTTGTGGATGAAATGTTGGAAAGAGCTTGGACACTCAAGCAAAATTTAATTGATTTTGTGCTGGATGCTGAGGGAGAGTTGGCGGTAGCTTTGGAAGCTTATGCTGCCGCTCGATCGACCGGCGAGCGCTACGACATAGCTCAGCAAAATCAAGTGATTGACAGTTTTACAGTCGAAGGTAAAGTCGGAGACAAAACGCCGATCGACCTATTTGTCGAAAGTCAGCCGGATTTAACCCATAACGATCGCAGCTTGCTGGAAAGTTGGGGGCACAGAAGCTTCACAGGCTTATTTGAAATCACTCAACTTTTCCCCGACAGGTTTGAACTGATGAACTGGCTGACGGCAAAGCACTACATTGTCAAACCCAACAGTCCTAATTTTCTTGCAGAAATGTCTCGCTTTAAGTTAGGAGAAATCTTGCGGGCTCGGATTGCTCCCCTCACCGATGACTGGTGGATACTTTCGAGCTCTCCCATCCCGATGGGGAAATTGGGTAAGCCGAAGTTGGCGGTGGCGATCGGCAATTTCAAGCAAAATCACAAACAGAACCTGTACAGCGATGCGCCGGAATTGTTAGAGCAAGCTTGGCAGTCGGTAGAACACTACCACGAAGATTTTACTGAATTTTTTGGCAGTGATGAATTGACGCTATCGGGATATCACCTGAATAAACAGTTGGCCGAATTTCAGGAATTTATCACTAAAAAACGCCTAGCTGATATCGGCATGGATGAAAGTAAATCTCTGGCGGACCTCGTTGAAGATGCCGGAGTCGATCCAGAAGAAATCAAAGCAGCCGCCATCGCGGCAGCAGGTGCCGATGTTAAAGCAGTTGAGGTAATGCTCGACAGCAATGCTAGTTCAAAAATGGTAATGCCGAAAGTCGAATTGCCCGATCGCTTCAAGAAAGCCGAACAGGTGACAGCACTTTCTCATCCTCGCTGGGGACAAACCTTTTTGTCTACTTACGCTCAATTTACCCAAATGCTAGCAGCAGAAGACTTTTCAACCGTTCCCGGTTACGAGAAGCTGGTGCGTAACTATCTAGAAGATCCTGCAATTAATGCCTGGATTTGGCAACGGTTAGCTAAAGTTAATCCAGCGAAATTAGAACAAATTTTGCAAACTGTATTGCAGCGGACTAATTTTCAGCTCGATCGCGATTTAGATGCCCTGATGCAAGAGTTTAAAAAACCCTTAGAACCCGAACTCCCGGAAATTGCCAGCGTTCCCGTGCACCTGCACAACTTATTTCAGGAAGCTTTAGGTGAAGTTAATAAGTCAAAGTCCAAACCGCAGGAGAAAAAGAAAAGCTCTAAAGGCTTTAAATCCTGAGAAACTAAGTTCTTGACATCCTCCTACACGCTCTGCTATCGCATACAGTGTAGGCTGCTCCACCTTATGCTATGCGCTAAGGCGTCGGCTTCGCTAACGGATACTCGATCGGCTTTAAGGACGAGTGTACTGCTGCGAAGTGCCCGAGGCGTGATTACCTGCAGCATGAGGATATTTTCTGCGATTGCCTCCGCCAAGGGAAAGCAGCAAGAGAATGGCAATTTTAAGTCGGAGTGCGATCGACCGCAGCCATTTTGAGCGCCTTAGTCTGCATCTGTTACGAAGTTTTTTAATTGCTTCATTGAGATAATTTGAAGGTGGCGATCGCACCTCTGGGTCAGTCCACCTCATTTTAAATTAATGAACCGCCTCAACAGGTCGTTCTCCGTCAGGCGCGCGCAGATATTCCACCATCTCTTGAATTTCTGGCGGTGGTGGTGGGGTGAGGCGAGAAACAACTAAGGTGACAATAAAGTTGATAATCATGCCTAGGGTGCCGATTCCTTCAGCGGAAACACCGAAGAACCAGGGTTGCATACCGCCGAACTTCACCCCGATGATGTAGAACAGCGTGAAGACAAGACCTGTGATCATGCCCGCGATCGCACCTTCCCGGTTTGTCCGCTTATCGAAGATACCCAAAACAATAATCGGGAAAAAGCTTGATGCAGCTAAACCAAAAGCAAAAGCAACCACCTGCGCCACAAAACCCGGTGGATTAATGCCGAAGTACCCAGCAAGCGCCACACCAAATCCCACCATCACGCGACCGACAAACACCTGTTGGGACTCTGAGGCATCCGGACGGAGGATGCGGTAGTAAACGTCGTGGGCAATGGCACTGGAAATTACCAGCAGCAAACCCGATGCTGTAGACAGCGCCGCAGCCAGTCCGCCAGCAGCAACCAGAGCAATTACCCAAGGAGCTAACTTTGCTACTTCTGGCGTTGACAGGACGATAATGTCCGGGTCAATTGTAATCTCGCTAGTTGCCTTATCCGCCGTCAGCTCAACGCGCCCGTCATTGTTCTTGTCATCCAAGGTCAACAACTTGGTTTTTTCCCACTTGTTTACCCAATCTAGCTGTCGTACTTGTTCGATGGGTCGATCGTGCAAGGTGTTAATCAGGTTGTAGCGAGCGAACGTGGCTAATGCTGGGGCACTGGTGTACAGCAGCGCAATAAACAGTAGCGCCCAACCCGCAGAGTACCGTGCCGATCGCACGTCAGGCACCGTATAAAAACGCACAATGACGTGAGGCAGTCCGGCTGTTCCCACCATCAGGGCGATCGTGATGAACAGCACGTCCAGCATTGACTTGTTGGCAAAGGGTTGAGTGTATTCCTTGAAACCTAAGTCAACCTGCAGTTGGTTGAGTTTGGGAACAATATCGCTGAAGGTGAATGCCAACTGGGGAATCGGGTTGCCCGTGAGCAAAAAGGCGATCGCGCCGGCGGGAATCAGAAAAGCAGTAATCAAAATGCAATACTGGGCTACTTGCGTCCAGGTGATGCCTTTCATCCCTCCCAACACTGAGAAGAAGGCAACAATCACCATGCCGATAATCACGCCAGTGCTGATATCTACCTGAAGAAAGCGGCTGAAGACAATACCCACACCGCGCATTTGTCCCGCTACATAAGTCAGGGAAACGAACAGGGCTGCGACAACGGCGACTAAACGGGCGGTGTTGGAGTAATAGCGATCGCCCACAAAATCCGGCACCGTATATTTACCGAACTTCCGCAAGTAAGGGGCAAGCAGCAACGCTAGCAGCACGTAACCGCCAGTCCAACCCATCAAGTAAATTGAACCGTCGTAACCCAATACAGAAATTAACCCCGCCATTGAGATAAACGATGCTGCCGACATCCAGTCCGCAGCAGTTGCCGCGCCGTTGGCAATTGCGGGAACACCTTGCCCAGCTACATAGAAACCGGCACTGTCTCGCACGCGCGATCGCCAACCGATATAGATATATAGAGCAAACGTGAGACCGACTATGAAAATTGTCCAAATTTCAACTGACATGACACACCTTTACCGAAAACCTGGGTTTAAAGCCCCGTCCGTTGAGGACGGCTTTTCTTTTTATAGCCACAAGTTGCTATAAAGTGCTAGAATAGCTGCATGATAACACTAGAGTACAAGTTAAAAGGTAAACAAGCGCAATATCGGGTCATCGACGACACGATCCGAACTGCTCAGTTTATCCGAAACAAGGCTCTGCGTTATTGGATGGACAATCAAAATGTTAAGCTGTCCGATCTCTACAAACATTGCACCATATTGGCTAAAGAGTTTGAATGGGCCCGAAAACTTAACTCGATGGCGCGTCAAGCGATGGCAGAACGTGCCATTTTTGCTGTCCAAGGTTTCTTCGCTAATTGCAAAGCGAAGAAACCTGGAAAGAAAGGCTACCCGCAGTTCAAAAAGAACTCGCGTTCTGTGGAGTATAAAACATCAGGTTGGAAGCTTTCTTCTGACAAAAGAAGATTGACTTTTACCGATGGCTTCGCAGCGGGTACTTTTAAATTAGTCGGCTCTCGTGACCTACACTTCTATGCTCCTGACGAGATTAAGCGAGTCCGGGTTGTCAAAAGGGCAGATGGCTACTATGTCCAGTTTTGCGTCAACGTAAAACGGACAGAGGAAATCAGTCCAGCAGGTAAGGCTATTGGTATCGACGTTGGGTTAAACCACTTCTTGACTGATAGTAACGGAGACACCGTACCCAACCCTCGCTATTTACGTAAAAGTGAGAAGGCGCTCCGCAGATTGCAACGGAAGGTTTCTAAAAAGAAGAAAGGGTCGTCCAATCGCCAGAAGGCTATCAACAAGTTAGGGAGAAAACACCTCAAAGTTAGTAGGCAACGTAAAGACTTCGCCGTTAAGACGGCGCCCGGCGTAGTGAAATCTAGCGATTTCGTAGCCTAGGTCGATTTGCAGGTGAAGAACATGGTAAAAAACCGCAAGCTTGCTAAATCAATCAGCGATGCAGCTTGGAGTCAGTTTGCTCAGTGGTTGCAGTATTTAGGGAACGTGTACGGGAAAACAGTTGTTGCTGTCGCCCCTCAATACACGTCTCAAGACTGTTCGGGTTGTGGCAGCACGGTTAAAAAGTCGTTGTCAGTAAGGACTCATATTTGTAGTTGTGGATTAGTGTTAGACAGCGACCACAATGCAGCACTGAATATTTTAGCTAAAGCTCTACGACAAACAGGAATTCAAATAAATACGGCGGGGCACGCCGGAATTAACGCTTGGGGACAGACCGACCTCTACTCGTTGGTGGTAACATCAACGAGCAAGCCGACTGGTTGAACCAAGAATCAGGGCGCGTTCACGCGCCCTGAGTGTCAATTTCTGATACCGTATTTGCGATCGAGCTTATCCATCTGGATGGCGTAAATAAAAATCAGCACCACAAAAGTCAAGATTGAGCCTTGCTGTGCCATCCAAAAGCCGAGGGGCAAGCCACCGAGACGCAAGGCGTTCAATGGCTCAACCAGCAGGATGCTGAAGACGAGTGACACTAGGGCCCAGACAATCAAGAGATTCCGAATTAAAGCGGTATTGGCACGCCAGTAAGCAAGGCGTTTGTCTTTACCAATTGGTTCGAGGTCACTGTCAGACATCAGAAAAACACTCCTTTTAAAATCGTTTTTTCAACCAACCTATTCTTTCATTTCACCAAAAAACGAGCGAGAAGCCCCTGGCTTTAGACATGGGGAGGAAAGCGGCTGCGACTTCAGTCGCCTTGAATTAAACTCAATAGGAATAGCCATCTTTTTTGTGAATAGATTTGCAATATTTGTGACTAATCCCTGCTACTCTTCCCTTCATTGTGGCGATATCGAACGAACCGGATGCACGGCAAAGGATTCGTCCTACATAAGATCCGACTTTTTTGCCTGCGGTGACTGTCGCGTTGATAATATCGCCAGGCAAGAAAACCAAAATGAATTTGCTTTCTCGACTTGTGACGAATTGGGAAGCCAAACTTATTTGTGCCGCACATCTGTCGCGTACCGTGTCCTGTTGCCTTGATTAGCAGCGGTTGAAAAGTTAGCACTTTCAATTCTTCGACTTTGCCTCCAGGCGCAGCATCTAACCAGTGGGATTTAGGTAGCTGCAGACGAGTGCGATTGAATTTTGTCAAGCCACCACTGCCAGTAGAAACTGGTAAGCCAGTCATGCGGAGTCGGTTAAATAACGCCCAGCGAGTTGAATTAACTACTGTTGCGTCTTTTAAAGGGCGTTTTGCTTGAGATAGAATCTTCTTCAAAACATCTGGCTTCTTGGAGAGGAATTGCTCAATGTCTTGAGTTCCCTTCCGAGTATTACAATTCTCGCAAGCAAGGCAAAGATTAGAAATACGCTCAGAACCGCCTTTTGCTTTGGGATGAATATGCTCGATTTGTAATGGTGTATTAGTAACTCCACAATACGCGCATTTTCTGTCCCACTTATTCAGCAAATATTCGCGGATCTCGTAACCACATAAAATGCCTTGCTGGTATTCTAATCCACTAATCTCTGGATTTTCTAGTTGTTGTAAGTCGAATCGCACAAGTTCTTGAACAATGAAACTAATGGGGGCGACCTTCATTAATCTAGTTACCCATGTCAGGGTTGTTTCAACACGATGTTGTAGGCTTGGAGCCAGCCATCCTTTAGAACGAGTTCTATTTAGAAATCTTGCTTTTCGATAACGAGTATGACGACTTCTCCTGCCTCTACGCAGGGAACGGCGAGACTCCAAACTGGTTTTAATCGCTTGACCGGGCGTGAGTTAGTTCTGCACCAAAAATTACGTCCTCTCCTTGCACTAATACAATTCCCGTGGTTTTGGAGCCAGGGTCTAATTTAAGAGTGATTGGTTCCTGGGGTGCTGTTATCTCTACCTTGAGAATTATCTTGAAATACTCACCGGGCTAAAGCCGCAGTGATTCTTGACGCTTCGCTGGGTTCTGCTACCGAAGTAGTCTTACAAT
>NZ_JAUBVJ010000023.1:0-46428 GCF_036702785.1 Microcoleus sp. AR_TQ3_B6
TGCCGTGTCCCTACCCCCATTAATTGTAGGGACACGGCACTGCCGTGTCCTCTATATCATTCCGATGCAACCGGAAAAAATATCAGGGGCCCAGTGGAACAACCAGTTTGGAGTTTCAATCCCCTCTCGGGGAAGTGGTAAAGGAGACGTTGAGTAATGTAGCCAAGTTAGCTCAAGCTTTAGTAATGTTTAAATCCCCTCTCGGGGAAGTGGTAAAGGAGACTCAAAACTACCATTATCCACAAAGTCACGGAGAATTACAATGTTTCAATCCCCTCTCGGGGAAGTGGGAAAGGAGACACAGTTTGGTACTGGTGGCTACTACCCCAATGTAGCTGCGTTTTAATCCCCTCTCGGGGAAGTGGTAAAGGAGACCATCAACATCTTGAAAGGTGGCTACGATTCTGTTTTGTTTCAATCCCCTCTCGGGGAAGTGGTAAAGGAGACGCAATTACTGACGAGATGGGCTCGATTGTAGCAACAAAAGTTTCAATCCCCTCTCGGGGAAGTGGTAAAGGAGACTGTGACCTATTTAATGGGGAACAAACGGAGTTTAAAGTTTCAATCCCCTCTCGGGGAAGTGGTAAAGGAGACCTAACAAAACCCGAACTAGACAATGCCCGCCACTTAGAGTTTCAATCCCCTCTCGGGGAAGTGGTAAAGGAGACGATTAGCGGGTTAGTTCCGAAGATGAATGGTCCCTACGTTTCAATCCCCTCTCGGGGAAGTGGTAAAGGAGACAGGTGGAAAGTACGACAGAGTCGAAGTTTCCTATAATGTTTCAATCCCCTCTCGGGGAAGTGGTAAAGGAGACTAGCATTCTATTAGAATTGCGAGAGTGGTAGGTACTTTGTTTCAATCCCCTCTCGGGGAAGTGGTAAAGGAGACATGCCCTTTTTTAACCCTTTCCCGAAGGGTAGTCAAAACGTTTCAATCCCCTCTCGGGGAAGTGGTAAAGGAGACGTTTTAGCTCAGGACGTTACCAAAAACACATACGAGAGTTTCAATCCCCTCTCGGGGAAGTGGTAAAGGAGACGTGTTTAGTGGGAGATCCGACATGCTTTTAACTTCTGGTGTTTCAATCCCCTCTCGGGGAAGTGGTAAAGGAGACTCAAGACCCGGGAATTACTCTCGTCACCAGAAATGTTTCAATCCCCTCTCGGGGAAGTGGTAAAGGAGACTCTGCAAACGGTCAAACAGGTGCAGAATCCAAAAGTTTCAATCCCCTCTCGGGGAAGTGGTAAAGGAGACTCTTCGGCCAGGAAGCCTTACCCAGAAAGGGTTTCAAGCCTCAAATCGACGCACCTTTTTTTACCTGTCAATAAGACCGTAAAACCAGCAATAAGCTCAGTAGCTTCCAAGCCGTAAGCCTTGGTATCAGAGTAATCGACGCACCCCAACGAGAAAATCAGGGTTTTGCCGATCGCCCTCGCGGCGTCGATCGCCCATCTGCGACACTGAAACTAGCCGCAGATCAAAAAAAAAACTATGCAATTTTCAACGTTCTGGAGCGATCGAGCTTTGCAACTCGCAAACCCACCATACACATCAACCTGCAACTTGTCAACAAAAATGATAGTCAAATCCGACGATATCCCTTTTTGAGTTGTCAGGGCGACAAAATCAAAGAAACCGGGTTTTTGCAGTTGTAGTCGGCTGTAACCAACTATTCTAGAAAAAACCCGGTTTCTGGGAACCCGCGAGTCGAGGACTGTTAGACTTTTTGAATTGTCAGGGCGATCGACCTTCACAATTCAATAAGTCTAATTTTCCCCAGCCACCGCCACCGCTAAATTCCTATCCGGCCGCAAATTTTGAGCTCCCCGCAAATAAGGATGATAAATTTCAGTATGTGCCGGCCAATTAACCAGAATTAAAAACCGGATGCAGCGTTCCAAAGCACCCTCAACGTGCATTTGCTGTACGTCCAACAAAGCAACATTACACCAGTGAGGACGTTCGCGGGCGATCGCAGCCGGAAACACAGCATCTAAATCGCGAGTAGCAGAAAACGTAGCACTAATAATTAAATTTGGATCTAAATCATTTTTTGCTTCTAATTCATCTAATAATTCTTTCACCGCTTCTCGAATTGCTGCCACCGAATTCTCGCTAGCAGTTGTTGCCCCACGAATACCGCGCACTTGCCACTCCACGCAAATTTCCTCCATATTTTTGTTATGAGTCATTAGTCATTAGTTATTAGTCATTAGTTATGAGTCATTAGTCATTAGTTATTAGTCATTAGTTATACTAACTTAGGCTTAAATACCCAGTTTATTTCTAAGTCCCCCCTTGAGTAGAGTTCGTTTGTGTAGTTTGACCTCGAACTCCTAGGCTAAGCCAGCGCGAAGCGCTGATGATGGACAAAGCGCCGCATTGGAGTTTGAGGTCAACAGATTTCAACCGCCCAATCATCCAGGGAGTAACTAATGACTACCGACTCCTGACCAATGACTAATTTATTTAATCACGGGCGATACATCCACAACGGCACACCGTTAGTAGAAAGCTCGAATTCCAGCAAATTCTTGTAAGCCCAAAGCCCGGATGTATCCAGACTACTCCCCAACACGCGATTTAGGAAAGGTTTTGCTTTTTCTAGCGTGCAAGACTCGGTTTTTTCCGGGTCCAGGCCTGCGAGTTCGGCGGCCAGGCGGCGAGCGTCCTCTTCTGTTCCCAGTCGATCGACCAAACCCAATTCTAAGGCTTGCTGACCGGTAAAAACCCGACCGTCCGCAAAACTTTTCACTTTCTCAACAGCCAATGAACGGGCTTCCGCAACGGTTTCCACAAATTGCTGGTAGCTGGTGTCGATCAAGTCTTGCAGAATTTGCTGTTCCGGATCCGTCAATCCTCGATCGAATGCCAAGATATCTTTATAAGGGCCAGATTTAATCACCTCAAAAGAAACGCCTACCTTTTCTAACAGGCGTTCTATATTGTTACCCCGGATAATCACCCCAATGCTGCCAGTAATTGTACCGGGATTAGCAACGATATGCTCGGCTCCCATGCCGATGTAAACTCCGCCAGAAGCTGAAATATTGCCGAAACTGGCGACAATTTTGACTTTTTCGCGCAAACGCTTGAGCGCGCTGTAAATTTCCTGGGAATCGCCCACAGTGCCGCCGGGGCTGTCTATCCGCAGCAGCAAGGCCGGAAATTTGCGTTCTTCAACGGTTTTGAGAGCTTCTAGCACTCGTTTGCGGGTTTCTCCGGCAATGGCTCCGGTGATTTCGATACGGGCGATTTGTTTGCGGTAGCGGGGCTTGAATGGCCAAATCATGAGCAATTTACAGGCAATGTTACGGATTTTTGTAGCTAACTCTTATAGTGTGACTCATCCGAGGGAAGAAGAGGGGGGACACCGAGGCACGGTCCCTACAGCGAATCTGGGCGGGTACGGGCGCACTGTCTGCAAGTGCGATGAATTTACCCCAACACGGACAAGACTTGCGCCCTGCGACTAAAGAAACCAGGTTTTTTACCGATATTAAGGGTTTGAACCAAATATTTGGGTAAAAAAACCCGGTTTCTGGCCACCCGTGCGTCCAGGACTACACCAATATATAATTGTAAAAATTGCTTAACAAATCTACATCATTCTCGTGAGAGCCATTCTCATCAATTATTTGGAGAGTCCGCCATGCAGCTAAAGCTTACCGATTCAAAACTGCCTTTTGCCCCGCTGTTGCTAATTGCGCCGTTTTTCCTGTGGGGAACCGCGATGGTAGCGATGAAGGGGGTGATGCCGCACACAACCCCGCTGTTTGTGGCCGTCGTGCGTTTGATACCTGCGGGTGTGTTGGTGCTGCTGGCGGCCGCATTCATGGGAAAACCGCAGCCGCAGGGTTGGAAAGCTTGGCTGTGGATTTCCCTGTTTGCTTTGGTGGACGCTACTTTGTTTCAAGGCTTTTTAGCCGAAGGTTTGGCGAGAACCGGTGCCGGTTTGGGTTCGGTGATGATTGATTCTCAGCCGCTAGCTGTGGCGATTTTGTGTTTGTGGCTGTTTCAAGAAAAAATAGGTTTTTGGGGCTGGTTGGGATTAGTTTTTGGCGTTGCTGGCATCAGTTTGATCGGGTTGCCCGATGGCTGGATTTTGGGGCTTTTTCATCCTGAAAACAGGCAGGTTTC
Organism: Microcoleus sp. AR_TQ3_B6; assembly: GCF_036702785.1. Classification (NCBI taxonomy): domain Bacteria; kingdom Bacillati; phylum Cyanobacteriota; class Cyanophyceae; order Oscillatoriales; family Microcoleaceae; genus Microcoleus; species Microcoleus sp. AR_TQ3_B6. Next base: position 4,138 of record NZ_JAUBVJ010000023.1, read on the forward strand.
TGCGGGTATCGAACAGTTGTTTCAGGGTGGAGAATGGTTGATGCTGTTGGCTGCTTTGTCGATGGCTGTGGGTACGGTTTTGGTGCGCGGGGTTTGCCGTTATGTTGACCCGGTGGTGGCGACTGGTTGGCACATGATTTTGGGCGGTTTGCCGCTGTTGGCAATTTCGGCTGCAACTGAGTCTGAACAGTTTGTGAATATCGATTTTTCCGGCTGGATGGCCTTAGGTTATTCTACGGTGTTCGGAAGTGCGATCGCCTACGGTTTGTTCTTTTATTTTGCTTCTAGTGGCAGTCTAACAAGTTTAAGTTCTCTTACCTTTCTTACGCCTGTATTTGCTTTGCTGTTCGGCAATTTGCTTTTGGGCGAAGTCCTCAATCCGGTACAATCGATGGGAGTTGGGCTGACTTTGGTGAGTATTTATTTGATTAACCAGCGGGATACTTTGGCGGAAAAGTTGCGAAAAATGCGGCAGGGTGAAGCGAGTGCAGAAGTTGAAACAACAGGATTGTTAGAGTCGTCTGAGTTGAATTCTGTAGAATTACCCGTGCAGTTGCGGGTTAGCGAATTGGAATCAGAAGTTTAGCGCTTTGAGAAATTTAGCGAGAATCAGTTAATTCAAGAATTAACTGATTTGGAGTTACAATCCTAGGAATATTAACCGGAAAATCTCGCGGGTTGCGGGTGACAATGGCATCAATTAGATTGATGACAGCAGTGCTGTACTGAATCGCATCTTCAAAATCCTTGAAGTTGCAAGTTAATGCAATTGAAATAACCGAGTTATCTACTGTTGCTACTTGACAAAATGTGGCTAACTGCCGCAAAAACTCCAGTGTCCAATCGCGACCTTTGTCTCGGCGAATAATATAATAAAGGTCGCTAAAAGTTGAGGCTGAAACATAGCCTTGAATTTGTGCTTCTTCAGCTAAGGTTAAAATGCGATCGCTCTCAGCATAGAACGGTTCTCGCTCAAGCGCAACATCTGCTATTATATTGGTGTCTATGAGGACTTTCACAAGTTATGTTTCTCCTTCAAATATTCCCATTTTGCTTGTTTGTCGGAATCGTTAAAGTCTAGCGGTTCGGGTACAGCATCTCGCTCAAACAAAGCTTGAAAGGCTCTCACCTTGGTTTTAAACTTTGTCTGAGGTGTCTCAGATATCGCACTTTTCGACTCGCTAGCGAGTGTAACCGCATCAGCCACTGGCAAAACGATGATTTCGACATCTCCGGGTGGCATATCCACGGATTCCAAAACTACCAAGTTGCCAGTTGCATCGATTTTACCTCTCAGTTTGTATGGCTGCATAGTAATCTCCTAAGTTTTGTCTCTATTATACGACATGAAAATCTGGAGCGTTACCAGTCATCCTCTTCAAGAATTTGAATATTTCTACTCTCAATCTCTTCTATAAAAATTTTCAGACTAGGATTATCTTGGTAATGCTTCATTAAAACTTTATGCTTGCCATATTGTTTGGCCATCTCTCGATAATATTCAGGATTTTTAGGATTATTGTCAATTGTAAATTTGTGTTGCTTGGAAAGCTCATAATTTAACGTCTTAAGACAGTTTTTGCCTTTAGCTTTTTTCTGTTGAGCTGTATAATACAGTGGGAGCAACCAACACTCAATAGAATGTACAGATATTGCAAAAATTATCTTCTGTTGATTGGTATTGTAAAAATGCTCACCAATCCCGTCTCTGAATTTATCAATAACTTTTGCAATCAAATACTGAGGAGTTAACTCACGATTTTCATCTTGCTTGGCGAGCTGATAATCTTCTGAAACATCAGTATGTATTTGGATAAGAATATAATCGATAAATTGAAAGGCTTCCTTAAAATTATTTGACTCGCAGTAAGCAAAAACTTGACTCCAACCTCCATAGTTATGAGATTTATTCTCATCATCTTTATCTCTTTCTGGTTGAAGCGGTCTAATATCTATATCCGGGTTATTGAAATATCCTGCTAAAATACTTTGAATAACAATCTGGTCAGTTAATCCCTCTGTAATTAATCCAAAATTAGTCATATTAAAAATTCTTAGGAAGTCCTCCGATATAGCCCCTCAAAAAAGCCTCTGATAATTTTACAGGTTCTTGTCCCTCTAGAGGTTCAGGTTTTAGAATCCGTCTAGCTTTAGTATGCCCTAATTGGTTGCGGTAGATCACAAACAGCCGCTGTTCCTCATCATCTAAATCTAAACCGTCCAAAACAGCCGGGTTGTGGGTTGTAAATATAACTTGTTTGTCTTGTTTTTTTGCTAATTCGACTAATTCTTCCATTAATCTGCGACACAATCTGGGGTTGAGAGAAGCATCAATGTTATCAATTGCAAAAAAATTAGGCGTGAGATCGCTAATGAACAAGGCAAAGTAAAAGAGTAAAAATAAAAAGCCTTCATTAGAGCTTTTTTGGTCGAAGTAAGTTAAATCTCTATCTAAATATTTATCTTTTATTTGGATAGAACTTTGCAGGGGTGATAAATCTTCAGGCACTTCCAAATCTCTAAACCAATCTATTAATCGCAACTTTTCTTTAATTTGATTGAGTCTATTTTGGTTTTCCTCTGACTTCAAAACCTTTATCAGTTTAAATAATCCTTCACCATTAATGCCTAACGGTTGAATTTGTCCTTCTTTTTCAAAAGTGCGTAATGCTTGGTTTTCGGGAGAGTAAATTGTAAATTTACTGAAATTATAGCCATCACTCAACTTGTTAATTGAATTTTGAAATGATATAAAAGAAGAGGATATAATAGACGACAGAATCTCCTCAGTGGATATGTACTTTAAAGACTTTTTTCTGCTTTTTATTAATTCTTCTTGTAAGGCTTTAGATTCGTCTTTTGAATCTTCTAAAGAAGTTTCAGGAAGCGGCGATGGGGATATGTAATTTAAATACTCTTTTATTATTTTTATTAATTCTTCTTGTCTTAAGGTTGTAGATTCGTCTTTTGAATCTTCTAAAGAAGTTTCAGGAAGCAGCGATGTTGTTTTATTAATCCACTGAGAATACGGCAAGTTATCATTAGATAAGATACAACTAAAGTTTTCATCAGTTCCTTTGATATCAATTTTGATATCTTTATCTAAATTTTCCTTTTCAAAGGCCGATCGCATAAATCGAGGTTCTGTCACTCGAATCCCCCGTGCAGCTAAGAACTCATTATCAAGTTTATCATTAGCAGCCGCAGAAGCCAGGGCGATCGCCTCTAGGATATTGCTCTTGCCGCAGCCATTTTCACCGATCAATACAGTTACTCGTCCTAATTCTAGCTTCAGCTTTTGAATGGACTTATAATTTTCGATTCTGACTTCTCCAATCATAATTCAATCCCATATAATCTTAGTGTACTCATTGTATCTCCGATCGCATGGATCTCAAGGAACGCCTGCACAGCCATCTGATTCAAATTGTACGCGATCGCAATCCATACCTCGCATCCCAAGGGCATTTTTATGCTCAGCAATACATCCGCGAACAGTTGGCACAGTGGGGAACAGTAGAAATTGACGATTTTTCGGTTCGCGGCCGAATTCATCACAATCTTATTTTGGATTTACCCCCCTCCGAAAAGGCGAGTAAACAGGGGTTACCGCCGATCGTAATTGGTGCTCATTACGATACTGTACCCGGATCGCCTGGGGCCGATGATAATGCTACTGGTGTGGCTGTTTTGTTGGAACTCGCAAGGGATATCGCATCTGGGCCGCTCAAATATCCAGTGCAATTAGTCGCCTTCGATATGGAAGAATACGGTTGTTTGGGAAGCAGCCATCATGCAGCTAAATACAAGCAACAGCAAAAGTCAATCCGGTTAATGATTTCTTTGGAAATGTTGGGTTACTGCAACCATAATCCTAATTCTCAAAGCTATCCCGCTGGCTTGAAAGATTTTTATCCAAATAGTGGTGATTTTATTGCTTTAATTGGCAATTTGCGGACGGTTCCCGATTTGATTAATTTGAGTGGGAAAATTCGCAAATCTGGTCAGCCCTGCGAGTGGCTGCCGGTGCCGAATCGAGGTTTAATTGTCCCCGATACTCGCCGCAGCGATCATGTTCCTTTTTGGGATAATGGTTATCCGGCTATTATGGTGACTGATACGGCTAATATGCGGAATCCTCATTATCATCGAGAAAGCGATAGGATTGAGACTTTGGATTTGGATTTTTTGGCGGGTGTTTGTTGGGGGTTGGTTGAGGCTATTCGATATATATAGCAGTTTTATTTTAACGAACCGCTTTCGGCGCGTTAGGCGAAGCCGCGCGTAAGCGCTAGACCGCGAAGGAAGAAAGAAGAAGAGAAAAGAGAAAGTGATATAATTTTTATGAGTACAATGTTATGAGTTTTATGAATTGACTTTTAGATGGTTTTGTTAAATAATTCTCAATTATTAACCTAACAAAATTTAGGAAAAATATATGAAGGCTGATTTTCCCGATCGCACTCGCTGGCAATTTTGGATCGATCGCGGCGGTACTTTTACCGATATTGTCGCCAACAGCCCCGACGGTAAATTAGTCATTCACAAGCTGCTGTCGGAAAACCCGGAACGCTACACCGACGCCGCTGTTCAAGGAATTCGCGATATTTTGAGAATTCCCGCCGACGCAGCTATACCCGCCGCCGACATTGAAGCGATTAAAATGGGGACGACGGTGGCGACAAATGCTTTGCTGGAACGAAAGGGCGATCGCACAATTCTGTTAATTACTAAAGGTTTCCGCGATGCGCTGAGAATTGGCTATCAAAACCGCCCGAATATTTTCGCGCGTCACATTGTTTTGCCCCAGATGCTGTACGATCGAGTTATTGAAGTTGCGGAACGCTACAGCGCTCAAGGCGAGGAGTTAAGTGCTGTCAATCCCGAGTTTATCCCGTCTTTGCAGCAAGCATACGATGAGGGAATTCGCAGTTGTGCGATCGTATTCATGCACGGCTACCGCTACTCGGAACACGAAAAACAAGTTGCTAAAATAGCGAAAGAAATTGGCTTTACTCAAATTTCAGTATCTCACGAAGTCAGCCCGCTGATGAAATTAGTTTCGCGGGGAGATACTGCGGTTGTCGATGCTTATTTGTCTCCGATTTTGCGGCGTTATGTCGAACAAGTAACCAGTCAATTAAGAGAGGCAGAGCCTCTGGATATGGGTTCCCAGGCACAGCCTGGGAACGAGGAAATGCCCAAGGCCCAATCCCCTAAATTAATGTTTATGCAATCGAACGGCGGCTTAGTGGACGCGGCACAATTCCAAGGAAAAAACAGTATTTTATCCGGGCCTGCTGGGGGAATTGTCGGTGCAGTTCAAACCAGCAAAAAGGCAGGTTTTGATAAAATTATTACCTTTGATATGGGCGGGACTTCGACAGATGTTGCCCATTTTAACGGCGAATACGAACGCGAATTTGAGACGGAAATTGCTGGGGTGAGATTGCGATCGCCCGTGATGGCAATTCACACTGTAGCAGCCGGCGGCGGTTCAATTGTCTTTTTTGACGGGGCTCGCTACCGCGTCGGGCCGGAGTCTGCAGGAGCCAATCCTGGGCCCGCTTGCTATCGCAAAGGCGGCCCCTTGACGGTGACTGATTGCAATGTGATGTTGGGAAAAATTCAACCGGATTTTTTCCCGAAAGTATTTGGATTGAATGGAGATTTGCCGATCGCCCCTGAGGTAGTAAACCAAAAATTTGGGCAACTAGCGCGGGAAATTGGGGGCGAGAGGACGCCGGAACAGGTGGCGGAGGGTTTTTTGGCGATCGCTGTGGAAAAGATGGCAAATGCTGTCAAAAAAATCTCGCTTCAGCGCGGTTACGATGTTTCGGAGTATACATTTTGCTGTTTCGGCGGTGCGGGCGGCCAACACGCTTGTGCGATCGCCGATGCTTTGGGGATGAAACGGGTATTTATTCACCCTTATGCGGGTGTGTTGTCGGCTTACGGTATGGGTTTGGCTGATGTGCGGGCTATTCGCGAAAGGGCGATCGAGCAACAATTAAATGCAGAATTATTACCTGAGTTGCATGATATTTTAACCGAATTGGAGGCTGATGGAAAGAGGGAATTGAACCGCAGAGGCGCAGAGAACGCAGAGAATGAGTCTGAGGTTTTAGTTGTTAGGAAGCTGCGCTTAAAATATCAGGGAAGTGACTCGGTTTTGGCGGTAGATTTTGCTGACAGTATTGAGGTCATGCAGGCTGAATTTGAAGCAGCACACCGACAGCGTTACAGTTTTATTATGCCAGAAAAACCGCTGATTGTGGAAGCGGTTTCGGTGGAAGTTGTAGAAAGAATGGATGTGCCGGAAGCATCCACAATTTCCCCCTCTGGTGGCACGGGCATCTTGCCCGTGCCACCAATTTCTACCGTGCAAACCTATGTTGCTGGCGGGTGGCGGGCAACCCCTGTTTATCGGAGAGACGATTTGCGATCGGGCGACTGCATAGAAGGCCCTGCTATGATTGTTGAAGCTACGGGAACTAATATCATAGAACCGGGCTGGGAAGGGGAAATTACCGAAAATAACGATCTAATTTTGAACCGCAGATGCACGCAGGTGGACGCAGATAATATCCGCGTTGATTCGCGTTTATCTGCGGTTAAATCAGATCCGGTTTTGCTGGAAATTTTTAATAATTTGTTTCGGGCGATCGCGGAACAAATGGGCGTCACATTACAAAACACAAGTTCCTCAGTCAACATCAAGGAACGTCTCGACTTTTCCTGTGCTATTTTTGACAAAAACGGGCAATTAGTTGCCAACGCGCCGCACATTCCCGTACATCTCGGTTCGATGAGCGAAAGCGTTGAAGCTTTAATTTTAGCACAAGGCAATGCGATTCAACCGGGCAATGTTTATGTTTCTAACAATCCCTACAACGGCGGCACACACTTGCCAGATATCACCGTTATTACTCCAGTATTTGCTCGTGATTCCTCCCTTCCTTTGTTTTATGTTGCCTCGCGGGGACACCACGCCGACATCGGCGGCATTACTCCCGGTTCCATGCCTCCTAACAGTACAACACTAACTGAAGAAGGTGTATTGCTTGACAATTTCCTGTTAGTAAGCGAGGGCAATTTTCGAGAAAAAGAATTACTAGAAATTCTGACATCGGGTAAGTTTCCTGTTCGCAATTCCGCTCAAAATATAGCCGATTTGCAAGCACAAATTGCTGCTAACAAGCGCGGCGCAGAAGAACTTCTCAAGATGGTAGAACATTATGGATTAGAGACTGTGCAAGCTTATATGGGCTTCGTACAAGACAATGCTGAGGAGTCGGTGCGCAGGGTAATTGATGTTTTGCAAGATGGCGAGTTTACTTATCCGATGGATAGCGGCGGACAAATTAAGGTAGCGATTACAATTGACAAATCTGCCCGCAGTGCAAAAATAAATTTTACTGGCACTTCTGCTCAACAATCCAACAATTTTAATGCTCCCGCTGCGGTGTGCAAAGCTGCTGTTTTGTATGTTTTCCGCACGTTGGTAGATGACGATATTCCTCTAAATGCGGGCTGTTTGAAACCTCTCGAAATCATCAATCCCGAAGGCTGTATGCTGAATCCTCGCTATCCAGCGGCGGTAGTTGCCGGAAATGTAGAAACATCGCAGAATATTACCGATGCTTTGTATTGTGCTTTGGGAGTGATGGCTGCTTCTCAGGGAACTATGAATAATTTTACCTTTGGAAATCAGCGCTATCAATATTATGAAACTATTTGCGGCGGTTCGGGTGCTGGTGCAGATTTTGACGGTACGGATGCGGTTCAAACTCACATGACTAATTCGCGTTTAACCGATCCAGAAGTATTAGAATGGCGGTTTCCGGTGTTGTTAGAAAGTTTTGCAATTCGGGCTAATAGCGGCGGGAATGGATATCATGGCGGCGGGAATGGGGCAATTCGTCGCTTGCGTTTTTTGGAAAAAATGACGGCGGGGATTTTATCGGGGAGGCGGGTGATCTTTCCTTGCGGTTTGAATGGTGCGGGGGCCGGTTCTCTTGGTAAAAATTATGTTGTGCGGGAAAATGGAACTGTGGAAGCTTTGGGAAGTACGGCGGTTGTGGATATGGATGGCGGTGATGTTTTTGTGATTGAAACCCCCGGAGGTGGGGGGTTTGGAGTGTAAGAGTAAAACATAACTTTGCTCTAACTATTTTCATGTCGTAACTTTTATGTTACATTAATGCTCAATATAGCATTTTACTTAGGGATATAAAAAATGGAAGGCAAGCAATTATCTCTATTTTCAGAAGAACCAGAAAATTCCGAAAACTTTTTTGAACGCAAACGAGACTGGTCAGCATCTAAACATAGGATACTGCTTAAATACCTACAAGCATTTTGCTATAATCTTGGAGGTGATGGAAACTATCAATCCGAGCATATTAACTATGTTGATGGTTTTGCCGGTACTGGGAAATATAAAGAAGGAATTGGAATAGAAGATTTTGTAAACAATTCTAATTTTTGGGCAAAGTACCAACATAATTTTGAAAATACCGATGGCTCACCCTTAATAGCTCTAAAATGTGCTAACCTCTTTAATCAAGAAAGACGAGTCAACTTAAGATGTTTTTTTGTAGAGGCTGAAGCGGAGTCTAATCAACAGCTTAAGGAAAACTGTCGCTTTCTGGGTAAAGATTTGTTTTACAAAGTTTATGAAAGTCAAAAATTTGAGACCGCTTTTCCAGGTGTAATGAAGGACTTAAATCGCTATCCTACGTTATTTTTTCTTGACACTTTTGCGGTCAAAGGAGTTACTTTTGAGCATATCTGTGAAATAGGAAATTATGTCCGTCAGAACAAAGGAGAGCTATTTATACTATTTCACAACAGTGCAGTAGCTCGCCATGCGGGGCATTACAAAACTGTATATGATAGCATAAAAGAGCAAAAGACTGCTGAAACTTTTATAGAGAACTTGACTAAACTCCTAGGTATCAATTCAGACCAAGATTGGAAACCAAAGTGGCTAGAACTTAAAGATCAACCTCAACAATTTGAAAAATGGGCACTTGAATATTTTAAGAAAAGAATGAAAATAGAAGCAGGGTTTAGAGGAGCAACCAGTTTTGAAATTAAAGAAAGCTACAGCGATCCCAGACCCAAATATAGTATTGTAGTAGGTAGCAATCACCCCAAAAAAGCTTTTGGAAGTTTCTTGAACGATTTCGTTTGGGAGGAGGAAAGATTGTTATTTTTTAAGGACAGCCACACAGGAATTAAAAAATTTTTAGAAAAAGAATGGAATTCAGAGCAGCAGAAAAGATTAGCTGAAATAAAAACTCAAGCTATCAAAATTTTTGGTAAGCTTAATGATTGGATATCTTTTGACGATGCAATTACTCATCTAATATTAGAAATGAATGACATAGGACGTTTAAAGCGAACTCATTACAATAATGATGTTTTAGATTGGCTGTATACAGAACAATTGATAGAAATCAAACATCCTTCTAAGCAGAAAAAGCCTTACACATTAAAAAGCCACTTTAGGCTTAAAAAATGATACGAATATCAAACCGTATATGTAAGAAAATTTAGATTTTTTTACTCAACAGGGATTAAGGGTAGTTATTTTAGCCATCTTTTTTGATGTTTCTTCCACCTGTCAGGCATCTCATCCCAAATTTTCCCATCCAACAGTCTCCCAGCAGCTTTAGGTGTTCTACCTCCCCATTGCTTGAAGAAAAACGCGACTTCAGCATCCTGACACTGATCCCGAATACTTTGTGCCCATTCTTCCTGCATCGGACGGTGTTTTTGCCCCGACTCTCCCCCAACTATTACCCAGTGAATTCCTGTTAAATCAAGCTGTAACGATCCTAAAAGTGGTTCGCAGGATAAAAAGCGTACCTTTGCATTGACTTGTCGCAAATGATCCACACGATGAACATAGTTTTGATTTTCAACAGACACCCCCATCCAAATATTATCAGACCATTCAAGTTGAGAAGCTAACTCTACTAAACGTTTATCTCGCTTGGTAAGAATTTGATAAATGTGGTGAGGAGTTTCACGCATTACCTCAAAAACTTGTTTCAGAAATTCCAGAGAAACATCTTCATGGAACAAATCGCTCATTGAGTTAACAAAAATGCGACTCGGCTTGCGCCAGCTTTTAGGCTCATTCAAACGTTTTGGATATTCCGTTAAATCAAAACCGTTAGGAAAATTAGTATGAAACCGTTTTGTTAATGCTTCAGCATAACAATGCGTACAACCTGGACTGACTTTATCGCAGCCAGTTGTTGGATTCCATGTTCTGTCGGTCCATTCGATACCAGTATTAATGCTAGACATACCAATAATTTACCATTTAAACAACATTTGTAGGTGACGGTTAACAAATAAAATTGGGTCTATTAATTGAGATTTATTCAGCCTCACCTACAACTTAATTATATAATTAATTAACTTAATTATCAACAAATTTTGCCAGCACTTGCATCAAATGTATATCGTGTTGTAGAATCGGGCTGCACCAGCATTTATTCCCAAAACCTTTCCAGAACAATTGTGCAAACACCTAATTTTTCAGAATTCAACCATCCTGTGGTCAAATCCCTGTTTCACCACAGCGATCAAGAATTATTGACTCTGTTTCAAAACCATCCCGATCAAGGTAGGTTCTTCACGGCGATTTTTTGCCGCTACGCTCAAATTGTCTACTCCCTGATTCGCCATTCCGTGCGATCGCCCGTACAAGGCGATTACCTATTTGCCCACACTTGGCTGCACATCTATCACGAACTCCGAGGCCTGGATTTGCGCCGCGAAATCCATGAGTCTGATGGCGAAAATCTCAGTCTCCAAAACTGGCTGATTAATGTCACCGCCGTCTGCATCAATCAAGCCGATTTGCCCCCTGTTGAGTCGATTCACTACTCTTTGCAATCGGCTTCGCCTCCCCTCTGGTGTTACGTCAAACAAGCCTTAGAATTGTTAGCGCCTCTGCCCCGTTTAGTCGTGTTGATGGCTCAGACTTTCCGCTGGAGCGAAACTCGAATTGCCGCTTATTTACAAGCAGAAGGCGAAGCTATTTCGCCCGCTCAGGTAAAGGCTTTGCTGCAAAAAGGATATCAAAGTTTAGAATCCAACTTGCCGGAGGATATTCGGGCTATTTATCTAGGTGAAAATCTCGATTATCAAGAAGAACTTGTCTAGTATAGCGATCGAGTTTGTGGTTTCTCAAAAACCCGGTGTTGGGAAAATACCGGGTTTTTTTCGCTATCATGTATAGCGGAATGCGATCCGTGCGCACCGTACATTTTGATTTTTTGTGTAAATTGTAATCATCTATTTTGGTTGAATACCAGCAATCCCAATATAAGAGGTGGAAATGGCTGTTTATCAAGTTCGGTTGGTGAATGAGACTCTCGCGCTCGATCGCACGATCGCCGTACCAGACGACCAGTATATCTTAGATATGGCCGAAGATGCCGGCATCCGCTTGCCGAACGGATGCAAGCAAGGAGAGTGTTCTGCTTGCGTTGCCAAATTGTTGAGCGGTGAAATCGACCAAAGCGAACAAAAGTTTTTGAAGCCCTCAGAATTGCAAGCTGGCTACGCTGTTACTTGTGTGGCTTACCCGCTTTCTGACTGCACTTTGTTAACGCATCAAGAACAAGTTTTGTATCAAACATCTCTTTATTTAAAGTCGTAAGTAGGGAGCGATTTAAAGATACTCGTGAAGGCATCTACTCCTTCCAGAATGAATTTCTGGTGCGATGCCCTTTTTGTGATTCCTGTGCGATATTGCGTTGTATCGAGGATCGCGAATTAAATAACTTACAATTTTAATTGTTATTGTGGGATGGGCGTCCAGCCCGTCCTTAAAAGACGGGCGGGACGCCCATCCCACTTTCAAGAGTGGAAGTTATTTAATTCTCATTCCTAAGAGTCTGTTCTCTCGACTTCCAAAATGGATACAATCAGGCAAGAATCGAGAAGAAATTCTCAAAGCGATCGCCAAGATACGTGAATCAGTTGTGACCAAGAATTTCAAAGGTGGTACCCGCCACGTGATTTATCCGTGGAATCAATCCCAAATCTCAAATCGAAAATCCTCAAGCCCACGCCTTTAGCCGTGGGGTCAATCTAAAATCTAAAATCTAAAATCTAAAATCGATTGACTCCTACCTAATATTCGCCGCTGTCCATGGTTTTTCAACCAGATTTCGTGTCATGTAAGGTGCGTGACTCTCAAGAATCGGGCTGCCACTTGAGTGGCTAGAAAGTCACGCACCCTAATAAGTATAGATAAACCCGCCCTTATAAATTAAGCAATTGTAGAATCCGCTGAAGCGGAATTTGCGCCCAATCCAAGCGGTAATTGAGTTCGTAGGCTAGCTCGGCAACCGCTTTTTCCAAAATGTAAGCATCTAGCAAAACTTGTAGTTCCGGTATAGATTTGGGCAAGAAATTTGCATCGGCTGCTGTTACCAAATAGCTGTCAACAAAAGTGAGGCTGACCCAGCGGTGCCAAACGTTCGCCCACTGCTGCATCTCCGGGAGATTTTCAGGGCGAATCATGCCACTTTCTACTTCATTGCGGAGTGCCAAAGTAACAGCGTAACTCAAAGATTGCAGCATTCCCGCAACATCTCGCAGAGGCGACCTCTTCATCCGCCGCTCGCTTAAGGGTCGATCCCGTTCTCCTCCGAAATCAATAATTACGAAGTCTTTGCCTGTATAAAGAACTTGCCCGAAATGAAAGTCCCCGTGACAGCGAATTCTATCGGCCGTGATTCTCAAGTTCAAAATAGACTTGAAACGTTCCATGAGCAAATCTTCGCGGTTGAGGAGCTTTTGCGCGAATTTTTGTGTTTCTGGCGGCAGTTTGGACAGCCGTTTTTTCAGCTCCAGCAAAGTTCTTCCTGCCAGATTTCTCATGTGCTGATAGATGGAACGCTGGTAAAAGGAGGTGAAGTTTTCTGGGGCAAAAGCTGGATTTTCTGTGTCAGAAGCTAAAGCGAGGTGAAGTTCGGCTGTCCGCTGACCTAAAAGTTCGGCTGATGCTAAGTAAGACCCGATCAGTTCGCGAGCTAATGGCGGAATTTCTAGGGATAAATCCGCTACTAGCGAGTTTGACTGTCGCTGCGTCGATCCTGTCAAAGCGCTCGGTAAATAATTTTCGGGGGAAATAGATAAATTTTCGCCGGAATGCTTTGCTTCTACTGTCATTACTTGCTCGAAATAGTCGCGCAGTGTGTCTAATGTATAAGACCAAGCGTCTACGCTGTCGGGGATTAATTTTTGTAGTATTCCGACTGTAACGACTTGTTTTCCTGGTGTGTGATATTCCAATGCTCCGGCAATTGGAGCGTAATGTTGGATCGAGTTGCGCTCTGTTAAAAAGCGTCCGATTTCTAATTCGGGGTTGATTCCTTCCTCGACTTTTCGCAATATTTTCAGGACGAAGCGATCGCCGTAACCTGCGGATGTATTGCTTTGTTCTTTTTTGAAAACGTGAGGTTCGAGCTGCGATAAATCTTGTTCCGATCTGAATGCACTGTCGGCAATTCCTACCAGTTTACCTGCTACACCTGTGTAATTGCGAGAATTGCCGATCGCCCCCAGCAGCGCGCTCAGAAAACCTTTCTCCCCTGCAGCATCAAATAGTATCCCGACTTCCTTGTTGGTTTCTGGGAACTGCAGGCGCGCGATCGCCCGCTCGTCCACATCGCCTTTCATCTCTTCCCAACCTAAAGGCAAAACGTAAGTTTCCGGCATACCTTCAGTATAATTTAACAGCAAAAACAGAATGTAAACTTTAGATTCTTCCCCCGCACTATCTTTACATTCCACAGGTACAACCTCACTTATTTCTAATGATTGAATTGTCCTGTCTGTACCGCTATACCAGCGATTCCGTCGCAAGTATTCCGGCAAAAGATTGACCAGCATATCGCTTAACTGACTTGTAGAAAAAGCAGTTTTCCAAGTGCCTATGACCGCTAAACTAGGTAAGCCTGTATTAAAACCGTTCACCAAATAATCTTCGTGTTTAGCACTAAGAGTAAACCAGTAAAACGTGTGAGGGCTCAAGCTCAAAAAGTAAGGATCCTCGCCAACCGCCGGAAACTCAGTGCGGCCGAAAATCTCCACTGGAATAGCACCTTTAAAGGGCGAAAGGTCTAATTCTGCCGTCTGCACGAAGCGCGACAAATTAGCCACTACGAGGATGTGTTCGTCTTGATAAGTGCGCACAAAAGCTAAAACTTTGCGGTTTTCCGGGTACAGAAACTCGCAAGTTCCGCGGCCGAATGCTTGGAAGCGCTGTCGAATTGCAATTAGGCGTTTCATCCACCACCAAAGAGAACTCGGATTCGCCCGCTGCGCTTCCACGTTAACAGATTCGTAGTGATATTCAGGGTCAACAATTGGCGGGGCGTAAAGCCGCTGCGGGTTAGCGCGGCTGAAACCGGCATTGCGATCGCCGCTCCACTGCATCGGAGTTCTCACCCCGTTACGATCGCCCAAATAGATATTGTCTCCCATGCCAATTTCATCGCCGTAGTAAAGCACCGGCGTACCCGGAAGAGACAGCAGCAAAGCATTCATCAACTCGATGCGGCGGCGGTTATTTCCCATCAAAGGAGCCAAGCGGCGGCGGATGCCCAAATTAATTCTCGCCTGAGTGTCTTGAGCGTAAACCCGATACATATAATCTCGGTCTTCATCACTCACCATTTCCAGCGTCAATTCATCGTGATTCCGCAAAAATAATGCCCACTGACAGTTATTGGGAATCTGCGGAGTTTGCTGGAGAATGTCGCTAATCGGGAAGCTATCTTCCATATACAAAGCCATAAATAAACGCGGCATCAGCGGAAAATGAAAGTTCATGTGACATTCATCCCCAGCAGCGTAATATTCAACCGCATCCTCCGGCCACTGATTCGCCTCAGCCAGCAGCATCCGGTTCGGGAATTTCTCATCTACGTGCTTCCGCAAGTGCTTCAAGAATACGTGAGTTTCTGGCAGGTTTTCGCAGTTAGTACCTTCGCGCTCGTACAGGTAAGGCACCGCATCCATGCGCAGTCCGTCTACTCCCAGTGCCAACCAGAAATCTACCACATCTAAGATGGCTTGGCGGACGGCGGGATTGTCGTAATTTAAATCGGGTTGGTGGGAATAAAAACGGTGCCAGTAATAAGCTTTTGCTACCGAATCCCAAGCCCAATTAGAGGTCTCAAAATCTTGGAAAATAATCCGAGCATCTTGATATTTTTCCGGGGTGTCGCTCCACACATAAAAATCTCTTTCGTTACTGCCTTTAGGGGCGCGGCGCGCTCGCTGAAACCAAGCGTGCTGGTCGGAAGTGTGGTTGACAATTAATTCAATAATGACCCGAATTCCCCGCTGGTGCGCTGCTTCTAAAAGGTCTTTAAAATCCTCTAATGTGCCGTAAATTGGGTTGACGGTGGTATAGTGAGATGTATCGTAGCCGTCGTCTCGGAGCGGCGAGGGAAAAAATGGCAGTACCCAAATTGCTGTTACTCCCAAGTTTTGCAGGTAATCCAGTTTTTCGGTCAGTCCTCGAAAGTCGCCGATGCCGTCTGCATTGCTGTCTGCAAAAGCGCGAACTGGTACTTCGTAAATAATCGCGTCTTTGAACCACAAGGGGTCGTTATTTAACATTGAGTTGGACATGATTTTTAGGGTTGATTGGTAATTGGGAATTGGAACTTGAAATTTGGGAATTTGGATTTGTTATTTCAAATCCAAATTGATAAATCATAACTCATAATTTGGCCGCCGTTCCTCATGCGAGCGGCAGAGTTTTAATCGTAATTTATTAACGCAAAACTTATAACTCCTTAACTATAAAACCTCAACAATCTCTTTGGCTATTTCGGATACAGTTCACAATCCGGGTACTGTGCGCGGTGCACACCCGAAAGACCGGTGCGCGGTGTACACCCTACCAAGGCGTGTCAACAATCGCCTGAAACCCCTCTGTATCTCTCGCTGGTAGCCCAGTCTAGATCCCCCTAAATCCACCCTGCTTATTAAGGGGGGCTAGGGGGGATCGAGCTCTTGTTGACACTAAGCGCACCCTACAGACGAAGTATCAGGGGCGGTATTTACTACCTGCCGGACGGTTGCCACGATATAAGACTACCTTGACGTTAATGGCTAGCTATTGTTACATTTGTTTACATAAAGCAACAAAAGTTAAGGAAACAGCAAAAATGACTATTCTAATCGCTCTTTTTATTGTCGGCTGGGTCGCAGCCTCAGTCATTGGCACTCAAGCATATTTCCTGGGCGAACAGTCAAAGCCCATCCACGAGCGGAATTGGAACGATGAGTCTTTTGAACAACTGGCAAAATCAGTGACGGGAACAGAAGTTGATTACCTCGTTCGCGTTCCTGCATACAGCATGGATGTTTATGCGAGCCGCACCATTTCCAAGTAGTAATATTAAGTAAGGCGCTTCACTATTTTCAATAACAGGCTTTCTGCCCTGTTCCACTACAAGATGGATTGTTTGTGGAACAGGATACAGCATTTTTAACCACAGGCTTTCTAACCTGTGCGACTAGAGAATTAATTGTTTGTGGAACTGGATGCACTCTTTTCAATTATATAGCAATTCTTGCAGGAGTCGTAAATTTTTTACCCCACCCCAACCCTCCCCGATGCCTTGGGGAGGGAGTAAGAGATTCACAAATGATTTAGGATTGCTATAGGCTTTCTGGCCTTGACCGCTGGAAAATTTATTGTTTGTGGAACAGGCCGGAAAGCCTGTTCTTAACACGCCTACAAACTGTTACCTGCTAGGGCTGGGCGAAATTCTTTTTTGCGAAATTGCAAAGTGTTATTTTCACAGTCGATCGCAATTGTATCGCCCTCGACAAACACATTTTCCAGAATCTTGTTGGCCAGCGGGTTTTCCAGCTCCCGCTGGATGGCACGTTTTAAGGGACGAGCGCCGTAAACCGGGTCGTAACCAACATCTGTGATATGGTTTTTAGCCGCATCCGACAGTTCCAAAGTGATTTTTTGCTCTGCTAACAAACGCTCGATCCGCTTCACTTGAATGGTGACTATTTGCCGCAATTCGATCTTGCTCAAAGTGTGGAACAAAATTATTTCGTCCACCCGATTGAGAAATTCGGGCCGGAAGTGCGATCGCAGCGACCCCATCACCCGTTTTAACATCTGTTCGTACTCTTGGTCTGTCTCCCGTTCTTGACTCAATAAATTTTCATTTTCACTCTTGTCTGGAGTATCGACTCGCTCTGCCGACACCTCAACAGTACCGTCGGCAGCCACTTTATAATCTGTCTTTTGACTTGACAAATCTTTCGTTTCATGCTTCCGAGCAGCAGGTTTTTTGGGGGTTTTTTCCTTCTTAGTAAACACGTCTAAAATGTGGTCGCTGCCGATATTGCTAGTCATCACAATTACGGTATTTCTAAAGTCAACCACTCGACCTTGAGAATCGGTAATTCTGCCGTCATCCAACACTTGCAGCAAAATGTTAAATACGTCCGGGTGCGCTTTTTCCACTTCGTCAAACAGCACTACCGAATAAGGATGTCTCCGCACTGCTTCGGAGAGTTGTCCCCCTTCATCGTAACCGACATATCCGGGGGGAGCTCCTACCAACCGGGAAACGCTGTGTTTCTCCATGTATTCCGACATATCGATGCGGACGATCGCATCATCGCTGTCAAACAAAAACTCCGCCAATGCCCGCGCTAACTCAGTTTTTCCGACGCCTGTGGGGCCCATAAACAAGAAAGAGCCGATCGGCCTCCCGGGGTCTTTCATGCCCGCCCGAGCACGCCGAATTGCCGCCGCCACGGCTGTTACAGCTTCCTCTTGACCGATGACTTTTTGGTGCAAGTGTTTTTCCAATTGCAGCAACTTTTGGCGTTCGGATTCTAACAACCGGTTAACCGGAATGCCAGTCCATTTGGCGACAATTTCCGCAATATCCCCCTCAGTAACTTTTTCGCGCAGCAGGGAAGAACCTTGAGCTTGCTGTTTCAAAAGTTCCGCTTCTTTCGCTTCGCGATCGCGCACCGCCGTTTCCAACTTGCCGTACTTTAACTGTGCGGCTTTATTCAAATCGTAAGCCCTTTCTGCCTGTTCGATTTGGACTCGCAGTTGGTCTTCTTCTGCTTTCAATTTATTGATTGCATCCAACAACTGCTTTTCGCCCAACCACTGAGAGGACAATTTTTCCTGCTTAGCTTTTAAAATGTCAATCTCAGATGTGATCCGTTCGACGCGGAAGCCGAGCCCAGGGGCTAGAGCACCTTTTCCTTCGCCTTCGATCGACAATTTTTCCATTTCCAACTGCATCACCCGGCGGTCGATTCCTTCCAATTCCACAGGTTTAGAGGTAATCTCCATTTTCAAGTGGGCGGCCGCTTCATCTACGAGGTCGATCGCCTTGTCCGGCAAAAAGCGATCGGAAATATAGCGAAAAGACAGAGTTGCAGCAGCTACCAGGGCCGAATCCGTAATTTTTACCCCGTGGTGGCGTTCGTAACGGTCTTTCAATCCGCGCAAAATCGAAACAGTATCTTCCACGCTGGGTTCGCCGACAAATACTTGTTGAAAGCGGCGTTCCAAGGCAGGATCTTTTTCAATATTCTTGCGGAATTCGTCGAGAGTAGTAGCGCCGATGCAGCGCAATTCCCCTCTGGCCAACATGGGTTTTAACAAATTTCCCGCATCCATTCCCGAACCAGAACTGCCACCGCCGCCAGTGCCGACAACGGTGTGCAATTCATCAATAAACAGGACAATTTGCCCGTCGGAATCGATGACTTCCCGCAGAACAGACCGCAACCGTTCTTCAAATTCGCCCCGGAATTTTGCCCCAGCAATTAAACTGCCCATGTCAAGGCTAAATAGCTGGCGATTTTTCAAAGATTCCGGTACGTCGCCGTTGACAATTCGCTGGGCTAAACCTTCGGCGATCGCAGTTTTTCCAACTCCGGGATCGCCAATTAACACCGGATTGTTTTTTTGGCGGCGGGAAAGAACTTGCACCACGCGGCGGATTTCCTCGTCCCGGCCAATTACTGGGTCGAGTTTGCCGGCTTTGGCGGCTTCTGTCAAATCGCGGCCGTACTTGTTGAGGGCGTCGGAGTTAGCTTCGCCATCTTGATCTTGGGCTTTAGCGTTGCGGAGGCCGGCTTTCCCCGTTTCGGAATTTTTTTCTTGGGCTTTAGTAGCGGCGCGGACAGATTTGATCGCTTCTTCGAGTTTTGGCCGATCGATCGTACCGGCTGGGGGTTTGCGATCGTAACCGGGGCGGCCCGGCGGCCCGTCGCCTTTTGTCAGCAACCTGCGGCCGACTCGTTCGTCTTCTACTAAACCAATTAATAAATGTTCAACGTCGATAAAATTATCTTGCCAAGTCGCTCTAGTGGCCTCGGCAACATCTAACATCACTTCTAAGCCGCGGCCGAGGTATAGTTGGTCAGCGTTGGCAACTCTGGGCTGTCGTTTGGCAAAAGCATCTAACTGCTGCGCCAAGCGGGGGGCATCGACTCCAGCTTTGCTGAGAATGCTGTTGGCCTGGCCTTGCTGTTCGAGAAGGGCGATGGCTAAATGTTCAACCTCTAGCTGCTGATTGGCAAAGCGGCGGGCTACATCCTGGGATTTGACAATGGCTTCCCAGGCTTGATCTGTAAATTTGCTAGGGTCTGTTGGCTGCACGTTGGTTCCTCGCAATCAAGGGGATTCCTGTTGTTATCCGTTAATACATCGTCTCACAACCATCATAATCTTTAAACACGATTATGAATTTATGAGTGCGGTTAACTAGGGCGGAAGTTATGACCTAATTGACCTCTTGCAAAAGCTTACAGTCCGCAATCCACCCCGAAATTTGGTGCGTTCAGACCGACTCTGGCGATTCCCTTGGGGATAGGTTCGCTGCCCGTACTTATAAAAATATTGCCAGAATCAAGATTTTTTAGCGGCTGAGGTTTATGCTATTTCCCACTTACCAATTTTTAATCTTTTTCCTAATTATTTTTAGCGCGATCGTCTCTGTGAAACCCCAAGTCGAGTTGTATAAAATTGTCTTGCTAGTTTCCAGTTTATTATTTTATTCCTTTTGGAGTTTC
This sequence comes from Microcoleus sp. AR_TQ3_B6, assembly GCF_036702785.1. Lineage (NCBI taxonomy): Bacteria > Bacillati > Cyanobacteriota > Cyanophyceae > Oscillatoriales > Microcoleaceae > Microcoleus > Microcoleus sp. AR_TQ3_B6. The sequence goes on from NZ_JAUBVJ010000023.1 coordinate 24,265, forward strand.
GACTTTCTCTTGCTGCTCGTTTTAGGTACTGCCTACAATTATATCATTCTCCGGGCGGTCGGCAACGGCAAATATAAAAAACTTGCTTTAATCTCGGGGATAATTTTCAACATTGCCAATCTCGGCATCTTTAAATATTGCAACTTCTTTGTAACTTCTTTATTTGAGGTACTGAACCAGCTACAAATTCCAGCCAGCTTTCAAGTTTTGCAAATAATCGCCCCCGTCGGTGTGTCGTTCTACACTTTTAGAATGATTTCCCATTTAATCGACTGCTACCAGCAAAAAATCCCCTGTCCGAAATTTGTAGATTACGCCGCCTACATTACCTACTTTCCCCAAATAGCCTCCGGGCCAATCTCGCGACCTCTGGAATTTTACTCGCAGCTAAATTCCCAAAAAAAATACGACTATCAAATCGAAGAAGTTATAGTTTTAATTTTATCTGGGCTCTTCAAAAAATATACTTTATCGAGCTTTTTGTTTAACTTCACTCAACTGCCCTTTAAAGTCCCCCAGCAGTACAGCAGCATCGATTTAATCCTCGCCGCAATTTCCTATTCCTGTTTAATTTACGTAGATTTCAGCGGGTATTCGGATTTAGCCAACGGCATCTCCTGTTTGCTGGGTTTCCAACCCATCGCCAACTTTAATATGCCATACCGATCGCTCAGCGTGCAAGAATTTTGGAAAAGGTGGCACATCAGTCTTTCCGAGTGGCTGAGGGATTACGTTTACTTTCCTTTAGGCGGCAACAAATACGGCAAGTTGAGGAAGTACCTAAATCTATTTTTAACAATGGCGATCGGCGGATTTTGGCACGGCGCAGGTCTCAACTTTATTTTCTGGGGAGCAATTCACGGTTTAGGATTAATTGTCAACCATTTATGTAAAGATATCCCCCAAGCTATCCACTTTAAATTAGACTATGCCTTTCCCAGATTTGCTAAATTTTGCAGTTGGCTGTTAACATTTAGTTTTGTTACTTGTAGCTGGGTATTTTTCGGCACTCCCAACTGGGAAACTGCGGTGAAATTTTTTCAAGGAATTGTCCATCCGGCAGTCGCAACTTTTCAATTTAACTTTTGGCAATTGTATTTAGTAATTGCCGTCGTTGGCGCGCTCAACTTGTGGGGCGATCGCATCGCCAAAGTATTGCAAACCGTATTGTCATTAAAAAACATTTTCTTTCGGGTTGTCTTAGTTTCGCTGCTCGTGTATGCTATCTTGATGTTGGGGCCGAGTACCGTCCCGCCTTTTATTTACTTTAATTTTTAAGAAATATGAAAGACCGGGAAATTTTGCTGATTGTTACTTCTGTAATTCTCACTTTGATATTTTCAAACTTATCATTATTTCTGAAAAGCTTTGCTTCAACTCCTTTCGCCAGTCCCGAAATCAAACAAGCAGCGCGCCAGATCGAAATAGACGGTTTCAGGAAATCCGAACAAGATTTTTGGAGCAAAATTAAAGATATTAACTTCGATAGCCTCCCCAAAAAATCCGAAATTCCTCCTGTCAAAACCGAAACAAAAGCAGCCGCACTGCCCCAAAAGCTTGCTAAAAAACCAACCCCAGCTAAACCCAAACTGACCAGACCTTATCGCAAATTTTTATTTATTGGAGATTCCGTAATGTTCGACTTAGGAATTAAACTCCAATACACTCTTAAGCAAAAATATAATATCGCAGATACGAAAATTGACTACAAGGTATCGAGCGGATTAAATCGGATAGATTATTATGACTGGTATGCCAGAACTCGCCAAATTCTTAATGATTACCAGCCGGATGTAGTGATAGTTTTGTTCGGAGCAAATGACACTCAAGATATCACTGATTTTCAAGGAAAATCCCGGGTAATTTTAACCAAAGAATGGCAAAAAGCTTATCAAGAAAGAGTAGAAAGATATGCCTACTTACTTGCTTCGTCATCCGTGAGGAAAGTGTATTGGGTCGGTCAATCGATACCTAACAAATCTTCGTATCTCAAAGCTTTTCCTATCATGAACGATATTTATAAAAATGCCAGCAATTCTTCAGCAAAACTCGAATTTATTTCTACTTGGGACACTTTTGCACAAGCCGGAAAATTTCTTCCTGTAGTTGCTGATAAATCGGGGAAGCGAGGCTATGTAAAAAATAATGATGGCTTGCACTTTACCTCCCACGGAGCTCAAATTATCAGTGATTTAATCATTGACCAAATGGCGAGCGACCAAATCTTAAAAGCTCCGAAAAAAAAATCATTATAGTAGGTTGGGTTTCGTGGCCCAACGTAAAAATTTGATATTTCACCGATCAGTGCAAAATTATATATTTAGTTCGGGATGAAATTTGGTCTTGCTAAGCCCGGTTTAGAGGAAAAATCAGCGCTTTAGTCATGAGAAATTTATTCGTGAAACCACCGGGTTTCTAGCTTCCTATGCGTTCAGGACTAATATTGACAAAAAGCAGCAGGAGATGTAAAGTTACATTGAGGAGTAAACAACGGCGTCAATATCTACTAATTGTCATGGCGACAAATTATGACGAGCAATCAGTGCAAACCCGATCGCACCAGCATCCCTATGCCAATGGAATGCAGTGGCACAGCGCTAATCTTCACTCTCAGTAAATATACTCAAGCTTGGCAAAGAATAAACACAGTTGAAGGAATCCTGCAACAGTGCGGGATCGAGCCTTTTGCTGAAGTTTTGGGCGTACCGAAAAGCGGAATATTAAGGGGAAATATACTGGCATCCGTCAGAAAACCGCATCCGAATTTGCTGTTTCGCGCTTTGGCAATTCAGGCATTTGGGAAGGTGCGAAATGATCTGATATCAAGTGAGAGAGCAGCTAGAGTAAGGGATTTTAGCAAAAATCTGCTGGCGGCGTTAGAAGTGGAAGCGCGAGGGGGATCGACTCCTTTAATTCGGTGGTCTGTGGCTGTTAGTATTAAGTCAATTTGGTTGAATGAAGCAGGGCAAGGGCAAGGCAAGGAAGGTGGTGTAAATCTCACAATCAATGCAGGAGAAATTGAGCGGCAGGTTGTAGAAGAGCAAATTAAAGTCTTAGCAAGCAACAAATTTGCTTTGGGCGACAGCAGCAGAAATGACAGCAGTAAGGAATATGAGAATTGTCTAGATTTTTGGGTGTACGGCCCGAGCTGGCTGCTGCCGGGCCTGCCAATGGATTGCGAGGAATATCTGTTTTGGATCGATCGAGTATTTGCTGCGATCGCATTTACGAACCCGTACAAATTAAATGCCGAAAACGATGCAGCGGTAACAAACTTTTTGGAAGTTGCGGAAAATAATTTTAATGACTGGGAATTCTCCCAAATACTTGCCAAAATTTTTGAGTTTCTGCACCACCCCGAAGACAGAGTTAAAAATCTAGCTACAATTATTTTAGAACCTTACAAAGACCAGCTAGACCGAAAATCTGCGCTGATTATGACAGCGCTCGTATATAAATTTAATGTAAAACATCAGCCCTTAGAATATCTGACCATTCCCGAAATTGAGGAGTGCAAAGCGTCAGTGTATCTCCGTAAAAGGGAACTTGACGAGTTGTATGGTGAGGCTTTGTCGCTGTGCGAGGATGGCGAGGTCGAACTCGCAAGCTTCTTGTCAGCTCAACAAAGGAAATACCAAAATACTCTAGAGGAGAAGATCAACAATCTCAGCAAGTTCGTTAAATCGATCGTAGATTGCCAGAGCTTGTTAGATGCTAATAGGGAACTTTTGTATTTGACTGTAGAGCGGCTGAAAAAATGGGATTACACCCTAGACAATAAACTGGATGCGCACCGCAAACAACTCCAAAACCTGAGCTTTGACAAAAGCACCTCCGAGGAGTGCATAAACCGCGACAAGGAACTCAATTATATCAGAGATTGTTTGCAGTATACTTTGTATGAAGTCACATCAAATATTAACAGCCAAATTAGAGAGTTAGAACTTTCTGCGTCCAAAAATAGCAAGACTGTAACAGATATGTTTAGGTGGACGTGGCTATTGTTCGCCGTGGGGTTTTCAGTAGGGATGTTTTTGTATTTATTGGATTTAGTAATTAACGAAATATTCGGGGTCAGCTACGCCAGCGAATTTATAGTTTATTGGACTATTTTATTTAGTGTGATGGTGGTATTTTTGTTAGTATTAGCTGTATTCTTTTCTGTGGTCGCTGCTTTAGACCAGCGCCGACAATCTAAATTAATTTCTCAGTTTGATAGCTTAAGCAAAATAGGCAGCAGTTTTTCTGTTTTGTGGAAAAAGAGTTATTTACAGCAGTTTGTAGCGTCGGTGCGATCGAATTAAAAGTGTTGAAAACCCCCTCGCATCTCCTGAGTACGGTGCGTCAGATAAAAAGTTTCAATATAACTCAAAAAGTTTGTTTCTGACGCACCCTACCAGGACTAGCAGGACGAACTCTAGGAGGCGGTTACCGCACTTAATTTCTGACTGCTGCTGTTGGGCTTTTGCAGTTGAATTAATTCAACTTTATATCCATCTGGGTCTTGCACAAAAGCGATGACAGTTGAACCGTGCTTCATCGGTCCGGGTTCCCGAATAACTTTACCGCTGCGGGCTTTAATTTCTTCGCAAGTACCGTAAATGTCGTCAACGCCGATCGCAATATGACCGTAAGCATCCCCCAAATTGTACTCTGTGACGCCCCAGTTGTATGTTAATTCCAAAACTGTAGTGTCTGATTCGTCGCCGTAGCCCACAAAGGCCAGAGTAAATTTACCCTCTGGATAGTCCTTTTGCCGCAGCAATCTCATGCCCAGAACCTCGGTGTAAAATTTGAGGGACTCTTCCAGGTTGCCGACTCGGAGCATCGTGTGTAGTAGTTGCATTTAGCTCACTCCAAATTTTTAAGCTTCCTCAATTTTAGCGATATCTTGCTGGAAAAAACCGCCTCGGCCAAGTTTACCTGGTTTTAGCTTGCTTTTTACTGAACAAAAACCACCACAGTTCTAAACCAATTAATGTCAATCCCCCTGCTGTAACGCCAATTTTTAAACTTAACGGCTGTTCGATATGGCGAAATTGAGCGGTGGAATTGGCAGGAGGAATTGATATTTGATTTGCTCGAACTCCCGAGGCAATGGAGAGCATAATTCCTAAACTTCCGAGGCTTCCTAAGATTTGGCGTTGGTTCAACATTTTTTAAATTTATCCTATGACTGTTGACTGTTGACTGTTGACTGTTGACTGTTGACTGTTGACAGATGACTGATGACTGATGACTGATGAGTGTTGACTGTTGAGTGTTGAGTGTTGACTGTTGAGTGTTGACTGTTGACTGTTGACTAAATTTATGCAAGAGATTTTGGTTTAAAATTCCGCAATCGCAAAGCATTACTAACTACAGAGACTGAACTGAAAGCCATTGCTGCACCGGCGATAATTGGATTTAGCAACCAGCCAAAAATGGGGAACAAAATGCCCGCCGCGATCGGTATTCCAGCGATGTTGTAAATAAACGCAAAAAACAGATTTTCGCGGATGTTCCGCATGGTGGCGCGGGAAAGTTTAATTGCTGTAACTATGCCTTGCAAATCTCCTGAAATTAAGGTAATGTCGCTGGCTGCGATCGCCACATCGGTGCCGGTGCCGATCGCAATTCCCACGTCTGAAGCGGCCAAAGCCGGTGCATCGTTAATCCCGTCTCCCACCATCGCGACAATTTTTCCTTCCCCTTGCAGGGCTTGAATTTGAGCTGCTTTTTGGTGGGGTCTAACTTCGGCAAAAACGCGACTAATGCCCACGGATTGGGCGATCGACTCCGCAGTCGCGCGATTATCTCCAGTCAGCATCGCCACCTCCAAACCGAGTTTTTGAAGTGCTTTCACCGCCTGCGCTGACGATGGTTTGAGAGCATCCGCAATGCCCAGAATTGCCTCTATTTTGCCTTCTACAGCCATCCAAACAACCGTTTTGCTCGCAGCTTCCAAAGCTCTGGCGCGCAGTTCCAGATATTCAGTATCGCAGCCTAGTTCCTGCATCCACCTCAGCGTTCCCAGGGCGATCGACTTGGAGGCTACAACCCCTCGAACACCGCTCCCCGCGATCGCCTCAAAATCCTTAACATCCGTCAAATTAACCTCTTGAGATTGAGCATACCTCACAACAGCTTCCCCCAAAGGATGCTCCGAATTGCGCTCGACAGACGCCGCCAATTGCAGCAACTTTAATTCATTGCTGTTCGCCGTTCCCCTCACTGTCAAAAAATCAGTTACCGTCGGCTTGCCTTCTGTGAGAGTTCCCGTTTTATCTAACACAATAATTTGGATTTTGTGAGCTAATTCTAAACTCTCGGCTCCTTTAATTAAAATCCCGTTTTCTGCACCTTTCCCCGTGCCAACCATCACAGCAGTCGGAGTTGCTAAACCCAAAGCGCAGGGACAGGCAATAATCAGCACTTCCACCATTGTCACTGTGGCTAGAGTGAAGTTTCCCGTCGCGTTAAACCAGATAATAAAAGTAGCTAAAGCGATGGCAATTACTGCGGGAACAAACCAACCAGTCACTTGGTCGGCTAACTTTTGAATCGGTGCTTTTGAACCCTGTGCGTCCTGCACCATCTTGACAATTTGAGCTAAAAATGTATCTTTGCCAACTCTTGTCGCCCGAAACTTGAAGCTGCCAGTTTTGTTAATTGTGGCTCCGATAACTTCGTCGCCAAGCTGCTTTTTAACAGGCACACTTTCTCCCGTAACCATTGCTTCGTCTACAGTGGAAGAGCCTTCAATAACATCTCCATCTACCGGGATTTGCTCCCCCGGCCGCACCTGCACGATGTCGCCAATTTCCACTTGGGCGATCGGCACTTCCAACTCTTCCCCGTTGCGAACTATCCGAGCAGTTTTTGCTTGCAAACCCATGAGTTTGCGAATGGCTTCGGAAGTCTCTCCCTTCGCCCGATTTTCTAGGGTTTTCCCCAACAAAATTAAGGCGACAACGCTGGCGGCCACTTCGTAGTAAACGCTAGGAGTCAAACCTTGAGCGGTAAAGAAACCAGGAAAAAATGTCACAACTACAGAATAAAAGTAAGCAGCACTCGTACCCAAAGCAATCAGGGTATCCATTGTTGCTACGCGCCGTTTTAGGGATTTCCAAGCTCCCACATAAAACGATCTCCCGCACCAAAATTGTACGGGTGAGGTGAGCACTAATTGCAGCCAAAAATTGTGCAGCCATGCGGGAATAAATGGCAGATGCAAGCCCGTCATCGTCGGAATAGCGCCCACAAATAGCAGGATGCTTATGATACCTGCCGTCCAGAGTTTCCGCTGCAAGTTTTGAGATGCCGATTTACGATCGGCTTGTTCGGAATCATCTTCTGTCGCCGCCATTTCTTGAAGCGGCAAAGCTTGGTATCCCGCAGCATCAACAGCCGATTGAATTGTTTCTAAGTCGGTTTGCTTGGAGTCGTATTGGATGCTTGCTTGTTCCATCCCAAAATTGACATGACACTCAATTACGCCGGGAACAGATTGAATTGCTTGTTCGATAGAGGAAGCACAAGAAGCACAACTCATGCCCCGCAATTTAAGTGTGAGATTGTCCATAGATGCCCTCCTAAGTTATAAAGTTACCTTCTGTCTTCAAATGACCGAAAGCACCCAGGATACAAGCCCCCGGATTCATTCCGAAATCAGACTCAGGACCGGTGAAATAAAAAACCTGTATCCGATGAAACTTGCCCAGAGAATTTATCCGTGGGGTCAATGCTTCAATTCTTTAATCTAAAATCTAAAATCGATTGACCTCGCCTAAAAACTGATAAGGTGCGACGTACTCCTGTCGTGGAGAATCAAAAATTTTAGACTCTTGTGAAATCTCCCAGATTCAAAGCTGCAAGTAAATCAAAAATCTAAAATTGACTTGATTCAAAGCTGCAAGTAAATCAAAAATCACAAATCAAAAATCTAAAATTGACTTGCTGGATAGCCAGCAGATGCGATCGCTTTCCTAACTTCACTTTCCGACTTAGCGGTTTGAATCGCGACCAATTTTGTCTTGAGATCCGCCTCAACATTAGCGGCTGAGTCAATGGCTTGGACTGCTTTTGTGATTGTATTCGCACAAGCAGAACAAGCCATCTTAGGAACTTTTAGCTGTAAAGTCATAGTTGGAACCTCAGCAGAAACTACTCTGCTCAATAAATGAATTAACTCCATTGTAAAGTCTCCAGTTCACTGGAGAGTCAAGCGATTTTAGATTTTCGATTTTAGATTTTCGATTGAAGCATTGACCCCACGGATAAATACGTTAGGCAAGTTTCATCGGATACAGGTTTTTTATTTCCCCGGTCCTGAGTCTGCTTTCGGAATGAATCCGGGGGCTTGTATCCTGGATGCTTTCGGTCAAGGGGGATTGCGAAATAAATCAGGAATTCTGAAAAAAGTGGTTTGACACGCTACCCATAGGGGTAAGGCGCGCACTGTGCACCCTACATAATTCGGTTGTCAGTCCTGTATCTTAAATGTGAGTGCGATCGACGGCACAGCAACAATTATTTACAATTCCGAGGCAAAAATTTCATCCTAATTTCATTTATATGTGGAAAGCTGAAGATAAATGGCAGTTTTAAGGATATAAAATCGATGAAACCAATTTCACTAAAAACAGGCTTTGCAGCCCTGGTATTTACCGCCGCCGCCGCTTTAACCAGCGGAGTGCTTGCAGCTTGTTCAAAAGCCCCTTCCAGCGAAACTCAAGCGCCAAATGTTACGGCTGCAACCGAAGCAAGCAACAAGCAAGACATGGCACAAGGCGGCGGCATGGGTGGCATGAATCACAATATGTCAATGGATTTAGGCCCGGCTGATGCCGACTACGATTTGCGATTTATTGATGGCATGACAGTACACCATCAAGGTGCTGTAAACATGGCAAAAGAGGTACTCAATAAATCCAAACGTCCGGAAATGAAAAAACTAGCAAATAATATTATTGCTGCTCAGAACCGCGAAATCAATCAAATGAAACAGTGGCGAAAAGCTTGGTATGCCAAAGCCAGCAGTACGCCAATGGCTTATCACGCTCAAATGGGTCACATGATGCCAATGACTCCCGAACAAATGCAAAACATGATGATGACCATGGATTTAGGGGCGGCTGACGACCAATTTGACTTGCGATTTATCAATGCGATGATTCCTCACCACGAAGGAGCTTTAGTGATGGCTGAAGATGCTTTGAAGAAGTCAAAACGGCCGGAAATGAAGAAATTAGCTCAAGAAATTCTGACTTCGCAAAAGAAAGAAATTGAGCAAATGAAACAGTGGCGGCAAGCTTGGTACAAACAGTAATTTAGCTCCCATAAACAAAAGATGACACAAATCCACAATATGAGTTACAGGAATTACAGTAGGTCAATTGTTCAGGAAATACTTGTTTCACAAAGGCAAGAAATTGAAGACATGAAAAAGTAGCGACAACCTTGGTATAAATTGTAACTTAACTCGACTGTGCCTGTCAGCATTTGTCTGACCAAGAATTTCAAAGGTGGTACCCGCCACGTGATAAATCCGTGGAATCAATCCAAAATCTAAAATCGAAAATCCTCAAGCCCCCGCATTTATCCGTGAGGTCAATCTAAAATCGATAATCTAAAATCGATAATCGAAAATCCTCAAGCCCCCGGATTTATCCGTGGAATCAATCCCAAATCTAAAATCGAAAATCCTCAAGAAAGAGCATTTATCCGTGGGGTCAATCTAAAATCTAAAATCTAAAATCTAAAATCGATTGACTCCACCTGAGTTTGATTAGATTAGGTAAAAATACTGAAGACAATTGAGCCGCTCTACGTCTAAAGTAGTAGATAAGTCAGGAGAAAGCTATATAGACGGGGTGGATCATGATATTGAACAGCTTGGAGTTAAACACAACTTATCAATCAAATGCAGCGGCAGAAGAGCTAGTGAGTGCATTGACACAGGAAATTGAAGCGCAACCAGAGATCACAAAACGGGAAAAAAATCTACAGAACAATCGCTTGGCATTAGGCACAACTTATCTTCGTATTTTAGAAGCCGGGGGGCATCTGGGCTGCTGAGGCGAAATTTCATCCTAATTTCATTTGGCAGTGAAATACTAGGTTGAGTAGAGCATTTCTAGCTCTCGGTCATTGCTTAGCGGTCGCTTCTTGGGAAATGCTAATAAGTAGCTCCCGTTAATTGGGTTCACTTACTTATTTTGGCAAAATACCAACCGTTAAACCTGTGGCACTCAACCTGATTTCAAGGACAATGCCAACGATGATATTTCACAAATATGCTCAATCTGCGGCAATTATTAGCAGCTTTTCTGGAACTTTGTTCAGCCTAATTTTGCTAAGTTCTCCCGCCGCTGTTTTTGCCCACGCTGGCCACGGAAATGAATTTCACCACAGCGGCGAAACAATTCAAAATTCTGCTGCTATTTCTGTCGATGCCGAAACAGCAAAACGATTAGGTATTAAAGTCTCCCCTGCCGCCCGCCAGCGACTAGATATCGGCATCAAAACCACAGGACAAATTGAAACTTTGCCCAACCAAAAAGTCGAAGTGACGGCTGCTGTTGCTGGCAAAGTTGTAGAGTTGCTGGTTAAGCCTGGGGACAAAGTATCAAAAGGTCAACTGGTGGCGGTTTTATCGAGTTCAGAATTAGGACAGTTGCGGGTTGAATCTCTCTCGAAACGTGCCGAAGCTGAGGCAGATTTGCAGCAAGCGGAAGGCGATCTCAAACTCGCACGGGAAAATTACGATCGCCAACTTCAAATATCCGCAGCAGAAATCGCCCAAGCCCAAACCCAATTGACAGCGGTAACTAAGCAGTACCAACGAGAACAAGAATTAGTAAACAAGCGTTCAGTTGTCCAAGCCGCTCAAGAAAACTATCAACGTCAAGTTGAAATAGCGCAAGCCGAAATAGCCCGGGCAGAAACAGAATTAACTATTGCTAAAGAACAGTTCGATCGCGACAAACAATTAGCGGCATCAGGAGCGATCGCGCGGCGCACAATGCTGGAATCGCAAGCCCACTTCGCCGAAGCAAAAGCCGCTGCTGCTAAGGCAAAAAGCCGTCCTGAAGTTATCAAAGCCGAAACCGAAATTAAACAAGCCGAAGTAGACCTCCCAATGCGGGAATTGCGGGAATCTCAAGGCAGAGTAGCAGAAGCAAAAGCTCAACTTACCAGAGCTCAGAGCCGCCGGGAAGTCCTAGAAGCCGAGAACCAAGTCAAACGCGGCAAAACTGCCGTCGAAGTCGCTCAGTCGCGCATTCGCTTGGCTGACGCAGCCTATCAAGCGCGGCTGCAACAATTAGGAACTGTTGCCAACGATCGAGGACTCGTTACCGTAGTTGCTCCGATTTCGGGGACGGTAGCCGATCGCTTCATCACCCCAGGAGAGTCAGTAAACGCTGAAAAACCGTTGATGAGTCTGTTAAATGACAGCCGCGTTTTTGCCACAGCCAATATTTACGAAAAAGACCTGAATCAAGTAAAACAGGATCAGGAAGTCAGGGTAAAAGTCGCTAATTTACCCGAGCGCACTTTCACTGGAAAAATCGCCTTAATTGGGTCATCCGTGTCAGGAGAAACGCGGGTGGTGCCGGTGAAAGCAGAACTAGATAATATTAACGGTGAATTAAAGCCTGGACTGTTTGCTGAGTTGGAGATTTTAACCGACAAAACTGCCACAAATATTTTAGCAATTCCGAGTGCGGCAGTAGTGGATGTTAGCGGTAAAAAAACCGTTTACGTCCAAAATGGCAATGCTTATCAAGCTGTTGAAATTGAACTCGGTCAAACGGCCGGAGATTTAGTTGAAGTGAAGAGGGGTTTATTCGAGGGAGATTTGATAGTAACGCAGCGAGCACCTCAACTCTACGCACAATCTTTGCGGGGCGGCAGCAAGCCCTCAAAAGACGAGGAAAAGAAAAAGGCAACTCCAAAGGTAACAGAGGTTAATTTTAATAATTTACCCGTGTCTTTATGGTGGGCGGGAATAGGGGGAGGAGTTGCGATCGCATCTCTGACTTTTGCAGCCGGCGTGTTGTGGGGAAATCGGCGCAAATTGCCAACAATAGCAGCGGATTCTGGAAACAATGCCGGAAACAATAGTTTTTCCGCCTCCGCATCGGCGTTGGACAATGAACTGCTGTTACACAATGACAACCATCACGTTAAAACTCCAGAGGCAGAAGTCAATCGATTTTAGATTTTAGATTTTAGATTTTAGATTGACCCACGGATAAATGCTCTTTCTTGAGGATTTTAGATTTTCGATTTGGGATTGATTCCACGGATAAATCACGTGGCGGGTACCACCTTTGAAATTCTTGGTCAAGAGTTTAAAGTAACAGCACGACACGGAAGTCACGGATACACGGATAGCTGTTTTTATCAATACCCAATGCCCAATCCCCAATCCCCAATTCCCAAATTATTAAATATTCAGCAATATTCTTAGATGAGTAATTAACCGCCGCTGGCTATAGCGGTTCTCCATAAAATGAGGTACACACCGCTCGCAACTGATGCCCTCTGCCCGCGAGAGCGCCTCATGTTACTGAAAAAGGCTATATAGCAATCCTAAATGATTCAGATAAATTTGTAGGGGTAGTGCCTTTCTTTGCCTACCCCCTATCTATCGGGCAACCACGGGGGGATTGCCCCTACAATAATTATGCAAATGATGCGAGGATTGCTATAGTTGTTCTCGCCTTATCCCAGTTGGCGAAAGTTCGGAGTAAGATACAATTACCAATTACCAATTCCCAACTACCAATTACCTAACTAAATGTTCAGCACTATTGTAGTTGCACATACTAACTGGGGAAGTCCTAAGATGTTTAAGAAAAGTATCTTTACTCAAATTCTCACCTCGTTCATCACTTTTGTACTGGTTGTTGCTTGCAGTCAAACCAATCAACCTACCACCACCACCACTAATACTCCGAGCAATACACCAGCAGCAGCTACACCCAATTGGGCCACTGCCCTGCCAATTGGAGCAGCATTCTCGCAAACCAGCAACTATGCTCTTTTAGCTCAGGAATCAGTGGCTGGTGCCAAAATTGCTGAGAAATATTTCAACGACAGGGGAGGTGTTAATGGTACTCCTATTAAACTGGTGTTTCAAGACACTGGAGGGGATGAAGCAGGAGCCATCAACGCGTTCCAAACTCTAATTAATCAAGATCGAGTGGTTGGCATTGTTGGACCATCGGCTTCTCAGCAGGCATTTAGTGCCAATCCAATCGCAGAACGAGCAAAAGTCCCAGTCATTGGCGCATCGAATACTGCCAAAGGGATTCCTGAGATTGGTGAGTATATTGCGCGTGTCTCTGCACCTATTTCGCTTGTAGCTCCCAATGCAGTAAAGGCAGCGCTTAAGCTTAATCCTAAGATTAAAAAAGTCGCTGTTTTTTATGCTCAAAATGACGCTTTCACGACATCGGAGACAGCAATTTTCCAGCAAGCGATTAAAAACCAAGGGCTGGATATCGTCACCGTCCAAAAGTTCCAAACTACTGACACGGACTTCCAAGCTCAAATTGGTAATGCACTCGCTCTCCAACCCGACTTAGTTGTGATTTCAGGATTGGCAGCCGATGGAGGTAACTCGATCCGGCAACTGCGGGAACTGGGTTATAAAGGTACGATCGTTGGCGGCAATGGTTTGAACACGTCTAATATCTTCTCGGTGTGTCAAGCACTCTGCGATGGTATTATCATTGCTCAAGCCTATAGTCCCGAAGCCCCCGGCGCAATCAATGCTGCCTTCCGCGATGCTTATGTAAAGCAAAACAAGAAGGAACCACCGCAGTTTAGTGCTCAAGCCTTCACTGCCGTACAAGTATTCGTGGAAGCCTTGAAAGCTTTGGATACTAAAACCAAACTCAGCGCGTTGTCATTGGCAGAGTTACGCACAAAGCTGAATCAGCAAATCCTAGCTGGAAAGTACAATACTCCTCTCGGTGAAATTGCCTTTACCCCTGAAGGTGAAGTTGTACAGAGCCAGTTTTATATTGCTCAAATCAAGATGGATGTAGATGGAAATAATGGCAAGTTCATCTTTTTGAAGTAAGTGAAAAGAGTGCATCCCTATTTTGCAAAATAGTTGATTAATTTACCTGCACCCAGAAACGCTCTACGATCGTTCTTCATCGAAAATATACGGCCTAGGTTTTTTGCGCCCTTTGAATTGAGCGCGCACGCTCACCCGTTGCGATTTCTTTGGTGGAACGGGATTGTAGTCTATTATGTTTTTTGGTTCTTGCATTAATTGGTAAGTGCGAGTATTATTTTGGTGCTTGTATAATAATTATTGTAAGCGGCGTTGTTAAAAATAGCAATGCAGTTATACCATTTTAGATTTTAGAGTTAATATTTTAGATAGGACAGTTAAAACATTTCATCCTAATTTCATTTTTGTCTGTCAATCTAAACTGAAGAGCTATTTAACAATCTTCAGCCGAGGCATCCAGTTAAAATCACCAATTACCCACGACACGACACGGCAAACATGGATACACGAATAGGTTTTTCGGGAGTTCTGTAGGGGCGGTGCCCCCGTGCCCGCCCAAAAGTTTTGAGTTTTGAATTAAGAACTGTCTTTAACTCAAAACATACTTGCCCCACTCCGCTATTCAAAACTCAACACTCCTTACCGATTACCAATTATCAATTACCAATTACCAATTACTAATTACCAAATTAAATGTTCAGCACTATTCTTAGATGGGTAATTAACCGCCGCTGGCTAGTCGTTATCGCTACCATTATTATTAGTCTTTGGACATTGTATATCATCCCGCAAATGTCCCTTGATGTCTTCCCTCCTTTTGCACCCCCGCAAGTCGAAATTCAGACGGAAGCACCGGGTCTGGCACCGGAAGAAATCGAGTCTTTGGTAACACTGCCGATCGAAAGTGCAATTAACGGAACTCCTGGGGTGACAGCAGTGCGATCGTCTTCCGCTGTGGGCCTTTCTTCGGTTAAGGTAATCTTTGATTGGGGAACTGAAATTTATCAAGCGCGCCAGTTGATAACAGAACGGTTGCAGCAAGCGCAAAGCAAACTCCCCGCCGGAGTAGAAACACCGCAAATTTCTCCGACAACTTCTCCAGTCGGCACTGTTATTACTTATGCTTTTACCTCGGAAACTACTCCTTTGATGGAAGTGCGCCGTCTGGTTGATTGGCAAGTCACAAATCGCCTTCTAGCTGTGACGGGCGTTGCTCAAGTGGTGGCTTACGGCGGCGAAGAAAGGCAGTATCAAGTATTAGTAGAACCTGCTAAGTTGAAAGCTTTTAATGTGTCGTTGCAGCAAGTTGCCGAAGCGGCGGCGGCTGCGAATGTTAACGCGCCGGGGGGGTATTTAATTACGCCGGATCGAGAAACTTTAATCCGGGGGGTGGGGCGGATTGAGTCTCTGGAAGATTTGCAGCAATCGGCGATCGCCTCTCGCCACGGAACACCCGTCAGAATTGCTGATGTGGCTGATGTCAAGATTGGTGCTGCGATCAAGCGGGGCGATGGCAGTTTTAACGGCAAAAAAGCTGTGATTGTGATGGTAAACAGACAGCCCGTTGCTGATACTCCGACGGTAACTAAAGCGGTTGAGGCAGCAATGGCTGAGGTGCAGCAAGCTCTGCCAAAAGATATTAAAGTTACTGTGACTTTTCGACAGGAAGAATATATTAATTCCTCGGTGGAGAATGTGCGATCGGCTTTAGTTGAAGGCAGTATTATCGTCACTCTGATTCTCATCCCGTTTTTGATGAATTGGCGCACTCTGACGGTTGTTTTGCTGGATTTCTTTCTGACTTGGCTGTTCGGGCTGCTGGCGATGTATTGGCTGGGGCTGGGGCTGAATACGATGACTTTGGGGGGTTTGTCGGTGGCGATCGGCACTGCGATCGACGATGCGATCGTCTATGCGGAAAATACCTACCGCAATTTGAGAGAAAATACGTCTTCTCTTCATCCGCGCCCGGTGATGGATGTGATTTTTGAGGGCAGTCAAGAGGTGCGCGATTCTTTAATTGGGGCGACTGTTATTGGTATTGTGGTGTTTTCGCCAATTTTTACTTTGCCCGGTGTAGAAGGTAGGATTTTTACGCCTATGGGGATTACTTATTTGGTAGTTGTTGTAATTTCTAGTCTGGAATCGCTGTTAATATCTCCGGCCCTTTGCGCTATTTTGTTGCCTAACAAACGCATGAGCGCTGCGGAACCTTGGCTGCCGAGATTTTGCAAAAATATATATCATTTTTTGATAAATTTGTCAATGCGCTACTCGGGGATTATTTTAGCTTTAGCTGCTGCTAGCATGGTGGCTGCATTAATTATTTTGCCTTCCTTTGGACGGGTGTTTTTGCCGGAGTTTCAGGAGCAAACTTTGGTGAATACTATTCAGCTTTATCCGGGGGTTTCTTTGGAGACAACGGATAGCGCGGCTTTTGCTATTGAAGATGCACTTAAGGATGATACCAGGTTTGAATACGTGCAAGTGCGATCGGGCAGAGCTCCGGGAGATGCTGATGCTGCAGGAGTCAATTTAGCTCACATCGATATCGGTTTGAGCGAGGCTGGGATGAAAAACAGGCCGAAAACTTTGGAGTCGCTGCGGCAGGAATTTGCTAGATTGCCGGGAGTTGCACCAAATATCGGCGGTTTTATTTCTCACCGAATGGATGAGGTTTTATCTGGTGTCAGAAGTCAGATTGCTGTTAAAATCTTTGGCCCGGATCTGGATCGACTTCGCAGCATCGGTGCCCAAGTTGAAGAGCAAATGAAAACAGTTGACGGAATTGTGGATTTGCAACTCGAACCGCAGGTGCCAGTGGCACAAATTCAAATTAAGTTTAACCGTCAAGCTGCGGGTAGATACGGTTTGAAAATCGGAGAGCTTTCTGAAATAATTGAGACGGCTTTAAACGGGAAAGTTGTTTCTCAAGTTTTGGAGGCGCAGCAAACTTTTGACTTAGTTGTTTGGTTGCAGCCTGAAACCAGAAACAATCTAGAAACTATTCAGAATTTGTTGGTTGATACTCCAAGTGGCAACAAAATCCCCCTCGCCCAAGTTGCGACTGTTAAATACGGTACGGGGCCCAATACGATTAACCGCGAGAATGTTTCCCGGTTGATTGTGGCAGCGGCTAATGCTAAAGGTAGGGATTTGCGATCGGTTGTGAATGAAATTCAAGCTAAAGTCAAACGAGAGGTGCAGTTGCCTTTTGGCTATTTTATCCAGTACGGCGGTCAATTTGAAGCCGAGCAAAGAGCTTCGCAAAATATTATGATATTTAGCGCGATCGCCTTTTTGGTAATTACAGTATTGATGTACTTGTCCGTCAAGTCTATCGCTTCAACTGCTATGATTATGATTAATTTGCCGCTCGGATTAGTGGGAGGAGTAATTGCGGTAGCTTTGACTGGTGGCATCATCTCTGTAGCTTCTTTAGTTGGCTTTGTCACTTTATTTGGCGTTGCCACCCGCAACGGCTTGTTATTAGTAGACAACTACAACACTAAATTTGCCGAGGGAATGCCTTTTAAGGAAGCAATTATTAAAGGCTCCATGGAACGGCTCAACGCCATTCTGATGACCGCTTTAACATCAGCTTTGGGTTTAGCACCTTTAGTCTTTGAAGGTGGGGCGGGCAAGGAAATCCTGCAACCTTTGTCAGTAGTAGTTTTAGGCGGATTATTTACTTCTACTGCCTTGACTCTGTTAGTTTTGCCAGCTTTGTATGCTCAATTTGGTAAGTTTTTACGACCTCACCAACCTCAAGCCGCTGTTGAAGACGCCAAGGTAGTTAATGTGTGATATTTTTTAATTATTGTCAGCAAGGAGTCAAACAATGAAATCGCTCAAGTCAAATTTAATTATTTTAGGCAGCGTCGGATTGTTATTTTTGGGAGCCTGTAATAAAGGCGACCAAGCAAGCGATACAAATAGCAGTCCAGCATCCCCTCCTGTCGCCTCTGCTCCTGCGTCTTCGGCTCCCGCCGCTGCTCCAGGAAAAGCAACTAAAGGGGGGCAAGTTGTGGAGTCTGGAGCTTACCATTTAGAGTTTGTAACTGAAAAAGAAGCTACCGGAACTCATTTAGATCTTTATTTGCAAAAAGGGGAGAAAAAGGAACCAGTTCCTAACGCCAAAGTGACGGCTCAAGTGCAGTTGCCGAATGGAAAGCAGCAAACCCTAGCTCTCAAGTATGATGCTGAGGGCAAACATTACGCTGTGGTGTTTCCCGGCAAAGATGCAGGAAGTTATCCCGTGAAAGTTACTGCGAATATTAACGGAGAAAAAGTTGACGGTCGTTTTACCTTCAGTCAATAGATAGCTGATTTCCTAATGCGCTCTCTCTTATGGGCGCATTAGTTATTAGCAACAAACAACTGCCTCCTGCATTTCCACTAAAAAGCCGATCGTATCTCGATCGCACTTAATTTCCTATTTCGTTACCTGAGTTTTTTTGAACGGGAAAAACACTCGACCTGCCAAACTTTGAAAGTAAATGCCGCCGACGGTAATTAAAAAGACGAAATAAGCCATCGCCTGCACGACATAGAGCTTATCGGTGTAGCCAAACAGCGCGCTCAACAACAAACCGGGAAACTTTTCTTCGGGAAGCAGTTTCGAGGTATTCCACACCATCGGCCCGAGAATGCAAGAGTGCACTTTGGCAAATCTTTCGTAATAGAAACACAGTGCGGCTGACTCGCGATTTGTTTGCGATAAAATATTCATCGCGCTGTCAAAAAGTCCCAAGGTAGATACCACTAAGCCTGCTACAATGAAGAGCAATAAAATGCCCATATATTTGAAAAACAGGCGGATATTAATTTTGACTCCCCATTTAAACAGGAGGACACCAAGTCCGGCTGCTGAAAGTATTCCTCCCAAAGCGCCGAGGGCTGGAATAATGCCTTGTTGAAACTTGGCGACGACAAACAAAACAGTTTCAAACCCTTCGCGCAAAATGGCAATAAAAACTAAACTAAATACGCCCCAACCGGCATGAGAGTTTTGCGTTAAAGCAGCACTTACAGCGCCTTCAACTTCGGCTTTCATAAATCGCGCTTGCTTGGTCATCCAAATCAGCATCCAGCTCAGCATTGCTATTGCTATAACCCCAAAGATTGCTTCTAGCAGCAATTCCATAATCGGTGCAAAAGGCTGATTCGATGCGGACAAAATTTGAATCGTCCAGCCGAACAGTACACCTATCAAAGCGCTGGCAATAAGTCCAACTCCAACACCCCCAAAAACCCAAGGACTTAAATAAGTTTGTCCCGACTTTTTGAGGCAAGCGAGAACGATTCCGACAACTAAGGCGGCTTCGACTCCTTCGCGGAGAGTAATTACAAATGTGGGCAATGCTTCGCTAAAATTCATCTTTTTAATTGAGGTAATATCGGGAGGTAATTGGTAATTTTTTTTTACCAATTACCCTTGGCGGTTTCAGTTAACTTTTTTAAGATGCGGGTTTGAGAACTTTTTGGCTGTCGTTCTCGATCGATTTAACTAGCTTGGTGACTTCTTCGGTGGTTTTTACGGGGGCTGCAGGCGCGATCGCAGTTGGCCAATTTGCCTTAAGTTCAGTCATGCTGGCAACAATTGCTTTGTCGGTTTCGGGGCTAGTTTTAGCCACTTGTTCGGCGATATCTTTGTACAGCGTTTCCGCGTACATGACAAAACCCCGCGAATCTTGGTATTCAATAATTGCGGAAATTTTGCCGTTAGCAACTGCTGCTCCGTATTCGGAATTAGCTGTATCCAGCAAGCCGTTAATCACTTGCAGCACGAATTTCGGATCTTTGCGCTGCGCTTCGGGAAGGGCGGCAATTGCTCCGTCAACTGCTTGCATTGAGGTGTCAAATTCCGCATTCACTTGAGCCGGATCTTTTGCACCCGCTTTAACTAAATCCTGCAATTTAATTAAAGTCGTCTTAAATTCGGGAATTTTACGCTCGTTTAGCTGATCTTCCACATCGGCATAAATTTCTTCGACTGGATGCCCGATGTGAGGTTCTGCCTGGTCGGGTTTGCCTTGCTCCAAGAGTTCTTTTGCTACTATAAGATGCCCTTTCATCAATCCCATTTTAGTCATGAAGTCTACATCTTTGGCTTCACCTGTGAGGACGATATCTTCAATAGTCACCATGTCTTTAATTTCGTCGAATTGGGGTTGAGTAATGACATTTTTAGAAACCAATTCTTCGACTTTCCCGTAAGGACGACTGGCTTGAATCTTGTTAGAAAGTGCCGGTACTCCTAACTTGGCTTCGAGTTTATCTAACTCGGAAAGCAGCGCTGTATTAATGTTAATCCCGCCCTTGCCGCCGTGATTCCCGCTGTGACCGCTTGTGGCTGCGGGAATCGCGGCCGGTGAGGCGGCCGGTGAGGCTGTGCTGCCGGTGTTGCTGGTTGTGGGGGGGGAAACGCAACCGGCCAGAGCAACGATAAGGGCTGTAGCAGTGGCGGTCGGTAATAAGCGAAAGGATGGTAACATGGCTGTTGATTATTTTTACGTTAGGTGCAGTTGGATTCGCAAGTTATTAAGAAGATTTCTCAATTATTTGCGAGCTACTAATTCTACCTATTTGCGAGAAAATTTGGTAGATAATTTAAGACTTTCTTAACTGGAATCGCTGTAATCGGGGGGCGCGATTTGGGTTAAGCGATGACTTCAAATAAACCCATGCAGCCTGCTTCGGCGATCGCATCTTGATGGGGATGAAACATAAATTTTCCAGCGTAGCCGTAGGTAAATTCTAAAATATGCCGTTCAGCTACTCCCATTGTGATTACATCGGTTCTTTCACTGGGAGTTAAAGTCATTCCCGTGCGGTACACATCAAAAAAGTTGGCGTGCAGGTGAAAAGTTACTGCCGCTTCGTACTCAATCATGTTGAGAACGTACAGCCGGATTAGCTGATTTCGGTAAATAGGGATCGGGTTGTTCATGTAATAATTGGGCAACCCGTTAAAAGCGTAAAGTTCGTTTTTTTCGTCGTCGTTTACGTCGTATCCTCCCATGATTAATAACATTTCATCGGCGGGAGGGCGGGGTTTTGGCGGATCGATGATGAACATCCCATAGAGTCCTTTACCTATATGGCGAGTTACAGGAGCAATATGGCAGTGATATAGATGCACTCCGTAGGGAGCTGCATCGAATTCATAAATAAATACCGAACCGTTTTTCACTGGTTTAACGCCATCCATTTCGCTGGTATGAACGCCGTGAAAGTGCAGCGAATGAGAATGTCCGGCTTTGTTATAAAAAAGAACGCGGATACGATCGCCCTCAGTTGCCCTCAATGTTGGCCCCGGCACGCGATTGTTCACGTTCCAGGTGTTGAAAGTGACGGCGCTGTTAAGTTGCACGATCGAAGTATTAGCTTCTATGCGAAATTCGCGTACCGTGCGCCCGTTTTCGCGCGTCACCGTGCCGTAATCAAAATCCCGCGCAATTTGCAGCGGGTTGATATTGCTGACGGTGACTGCATCTGCGGGCATTGGCGGTACTCTCGCCACAGCCGATCGTTTTTTGGTCAAATTTTGCAATGCGATCGCGCTGCCCGCTACCCCTGCACCAGCTATTCCTAGCTGTAGCAGTTGGCGGCGACTCCAGCGCCCCGGCTTTTTCATGCCGGGACGATCGGATAACTCTGCCATACTTCTTGAAAATTATTCTCAAAAATTTGATTGCATTTGAGTATAAGACATTTCCAACTTGTTGTCAATAATTGTCAACTATCATCTTTTTCTGCGAAGCCAATCGATTTGAGATTTGAGATTTGAGTTTTGAGATTTATTCCCGTCAGTCAGCCTGCGGGTTGTAATGAATCCGGAGGCTATCGATTTTAGATTTTAGATTTGAGATTTTAGATTTTAGATTTATTCCCGTCAGTCAGCCTGCGGGTTGGAATGAATCCGGGGGCTATCGATTTTAGATTTTAGATTTTAGGTTTTAGATTTATTCCCGTCAGTCAGCCTGCGGGTTGGAATGAACCCGGGGGCTATCGATTTTAGATTTTAGATTTTAGATTTGAGTTTTGAGATTTATTGCCGTCAGTCACCCTGCGGGTTGGAATGAATCCGGGGGCTATCGATTTTAGATTTTAGATTTTAGGTTTTAGATTTATTCCCGTCAGTC
>NZ_JAUBVJ010000023.1:46528-94993 GCF_036702785.1 Microcoleus sp. AR_TQ3_B6
AGCCTGCGCGTTGGAATGCATCCGGGGGCTTGCGATCCAATTAGTTTCGGTCATAAAATTTCATGCTGGTTTCATGTCAGTATGCGATCTTAGATGTGGGGTAGATGCTGCCGCCCGCTAACAATGTATAAGGATTTACCGCTATAAATTAGAGTTATGAGAGTTTTGCTAGTTGAAGACGAGCCAGATCTAGGAAAAGCGATCGAGCGCACTTTAAAGCAGGAAAAATATATAGTTGATTGGGCTTTGGATGGCAGTGAAGCTTGGGAATATTTAGACAGCCAGTGGACGCAATATACCCTCGCTATTTTTGACTGGTTGCTACCAGGATTGTCAGGATTGGAACTGCTGCAGAGATTGCGTGCTAAACCTAGCGCACTGCCCGTCTTGATGCTAACAGCAAAAGACCGAATGGAAGATAAAGTTGCGGGACTAGATGCCGGGGCTGACGATTATTTAGTTAAACCTTTTGGGATGGCGGAACTGTTAGCAAGATTGCGGGCTTTGCAAAGGCGATCGCCCCAAATTCAACCGCAAAAGCTACAGGTAGGAAATCTCGTTCTCGACTGCGGGAATCGCACTGCTTGTCATCTCGAACGCAACGGCAAAAACCAGATGATTTCGCTAACAAACAAAGAATTTCAACTGTTAGAATATTTTATGAAACATCCGAACCAAATTGTCACCACCGACCAAATTCGGAATCAGCTATGGGAGGTTAGTGCAGATACCTTTAGCAATGTGGTAGCAGCTCAAGTGCGCTTGCTGCGGCGCAAACTTGAATCAGTGGGTTGCGCGAATTTAATTGAAACTGTACACGGCGTCGGATACCGCATGAGAAATTAAAGCTGTAAGCGCAACGGCGGGCGGATTATATCTCGTTTCCAGTATCTGGCTATAATATAGAAAACTCGATCGTAAAAATGACTGCTATGAAAGATTTAATCCAACAAGAGTTAGAAAAGCTCGATCTAGAACAACTCAAACAAGTATTTGAATTTATTGCCTTCCTAAAATTCCGTGCCAGATTAGCTACTATTCCAGCAATCGATGAAACTAACTTAGCTGCACTCTACGGCGAATTTGCCGAAGAAGACCGACAACTTGCGGAACTCGGAATAAGCGAATATGCAGAACTGCTAAAACATGAGGATTTGGCATGACAGTCAGACGAGGTGAAATCTGGATTGCAGCCCTAGATCCTACACAAGGTTCCGAACAGGCTGGTGTACGTCCCATTATTATTTTCCAGAACGATACTATTTCGAGATACACGACTACTATTCTCAGTATTCCTTTAACAACTAATCTGCGCCGTGCCTCTCTCCCTTCATGTGTTTTCATTCCCAGCGGTGAGGGAGGATTGACTCAAGATTCCGTTGCATTGTGCCATCAAATGCGAGTTTTGGATAAAACACGATTGCGAAATAAAATTGGTGAAGTTAATCCAGAACTCTTGGTACAATTAGAAAATAATGTATTATTTACCTTGGGATATTTACTTTAAAAAATAGCGCTCGGCTCAATGTGAATCAAAATAAACTATTTAACCGGACTCGCTGGCAATTAGCTATTTCCTATGCGGCTGTAATGGGTTTGATTTTAAGCTTGTTGGGATTTGGCGTATATAAGGCGATCGCCCACGCTCACTGGGTAGCCATAGACCGCGAATTAGAATCAGTAGCCGGGACGCTACACGACAGCCTAGAGATCAAATTGCAGCAGCCCGGACGCCTGGAACCAATAGTAAACGAACTTTTGCCCAACTTGCGCGTAATAGGAATTAACGGCATTAAAAAACCGTGGCCAGAACGCCATATTTTAAGCGCTATCAACCAAAGCTATTACTATATCCGTTTATTTGATAATTCAGGAAATTTGATGGCGACAGCAGGCGCTTATCCGGAAGAATTGCCACCGACATTTAACTCACAACACTGGCAAACAATCACTGACAGCCAAGGCAATAGTTATCACCAAATTTCTGTATCGCTGCACACAAAAAATCATGAAAATTGGGGATATTTTCAAGTTGGGCGGAGCTTGCAAGACTTCAACAATTATCTCAGTACAGTCAAATTAGTTTTAAATTTGGGATTGCCGACTGCGTTAATTTTGGTAGGTTTTTCTAGTTGGTGGCTGGCTGGATTGGCAATGAAACCGATTTATTCTTCCTACCGACAAATCCAACAGTTTACAGCCGATGCTGCCCACGAATTGCGGACGCCTTTAGCGGCATCCCAAGCAACAGTAGAATCAGCGCTTTTGATGTCTGAATTGGATGAAAAAGAAGCGCGGGAAATTTTGCGAACTGTAGAGCGGCAAAACCGCAGATTGACTCAGTTAGTGGCTGATTTGTTGCTGTTGGCACGGATGGACTCTCAAGCGATCGCCGATCGCCCTCAGCTTTGTTGTTTGAATGACCTGGTTAGCGATTTAGTAGAGGAATTGGCAGCTTTGGCGATCGCCTCCGAGGTAGCCCTAACATCGTCCATCCGCGTACAGCAGCAATTAAATGTTGTCGGCTATGCCGATCGACTTTACCGTTTGGTTGCTAATTTAATTGTTAATGCCATTCAATACACTCCGGCTGGGGGAAAAGTAACAGTTATTTTAGATTGCAGCCACCAGGAGGCGATCGTTCAGGTTCAAGATACCGGTATTGGGATAGCTGCTGCAGATTTAGAGCGAATATTCGATCGATTCTACCGAGTCAACAGCGATCGATCCCGCAATACCGGCGGTTCGGGACTGGGATTGGCGATCGCCCAAACCATAGCCCGGGCACATCGTGGCAGCCTCAGCGCCCGCAGCGAATTGGGGCAAGGCGCTACTTTCCTGCTGCGGTTGCCTTTGTGAGCTACTATTTGACATCTCCCCAGCCCTTTCATAGACGGGGATTCATCAGACTATAATGGAGGTCTTACAGGTGCTGGCAAATCACCTCTACACGCTCAAAACAACTACCATTACCAGAGGTATTGCAATTGCGCTTACTTTTGTTTTACTTTCGGAGTCCATCACAACGCCAGATAGGTACGCTCCATGTTCACCATTACTTGTTTACCCAGGCTACGGTCATGCCGAGACGAGATAACGAGCGGGGTTTCTCCTTAATAAAACACTTCTTCACGTAGATGGTTGTTCTTACTTGCAATTTAATTCTAGCATATTGAGGGCGGTTGAAACCGCCCCCGCGTTCCTCCCCATGATGTAAGCCATTGGCTTCTCGCTCAATTATGGTGAGGGAAACCGAATCATCTTTTTAGGGTAATCCCTTTTGCAGAAGAGAGCACGATCGCCGAAAATCATTAAATAGCTATTTCTAAGCAATTAGCAGTCATCACAGAGAAAAATTATGACAGTTTTAGAACAGGGAACAATCTCAATCCATACCGAGAATATTTTCCCGATCATCAAGAAGTCGCTATACACCGACCACGAAGTATTCTTGCGGGAACTAATTTCTAACGGCGTTGATGCCATTGCCAAACTCAAAATGGTTTCCCGTTCCGGCGAATACAGCGGCGACATTGGCGAACCGCAAATCAACATTGCTATTGACAAAGAAAACAAAACCCTCTCAATTTCCGATAACGGGATCGGCATGACGCCGGACGAGGTAAAAAAATACATCAACCAAGTCGCTTTCTCCAGCGCAGAAGAATTTATTCAAAAATACCAAGGCAACGGCGACGACGCAATTATTGGTCACTTCGGCCTCGGTTTCTACTCTTCTTTCATGGTCGCTCAGAAAGTAGAAATTGATACTCTTTCTTACCAAGAAGGCTCCCAAGCCGTACACTGGTCTTGCGACGGTTCCCCCGCTTTTGAACTATCAGAATCTACCCGCACCGAACGCGGCACTACTATTACTCTTACACTCCAAGAAGAAGAACAAGAATATCTAGAACCCAGTCGCATCAAGCAGTTAATCAAAACTTACTGCGATTTCATGCCGGTTCCCATCAAATTTGAGGGCGAGGAACTAAACAAGCACAAAGCAATTTGGCGGGAATCAGCCAGCAATTTGCAAAAAGAAGATTACTTAGAACTGTACCGCTACCTTTACCCGTTCCAAGACGAGCCGCTGCTGTGGGTACACCTGAATACAGATTATCCTTTCATTGTTAACGGGATTCTTTTCTTTCCCAAACTGCGGCCGGATGTCGATGTTACCCAAGGCAATATTAAGCTATTCTGCAATCAGGTTTTTGTCAGCGACCACTGCGAAGAAATTATCCCGAAATTCTTGATGCCGCTGCGGGGAGTCATTGACAGTACCGACATTCCGCTGAACGTTTCTCGCAGTTCTTTGCAAAGCAATCGCACAGTGCGGAGAATCGCTGATTATATTGCGAAAAAAGTGGGCGATCGGTTAAAAGAACTCTACCGCGACGACCGCAACGAATACATCCGCTGCTGGCAAGATATCGGCACTTTTGTCAAGTTTGGAACTCTCAACGATGACAAGTTCAAAAAGCAAGTCGAAGATATTTTAATCTACCGCAGCACCTACGAACCAACCGCGGACAAGCCAGAAAGTGTAACGCCCGAAGTTCAGGTGCAAAGTGAGGAAGGAGATTTGTGGCAAGATGTAACTCCGAAGTCGGAAAATTCGGCTTCAACGCAGCCTTACACGACTCTAAAAGAGTATTTGGAACGCAATCAAAAACGCCACGAAAATCGCGTGTTTTATTGTACAGATCCGGCGTCTCAAGCAACTTACGTGGCAATGCACAAAAGCCAAGGTTTAGAAGTGCTGTTTATGGATTCTTTCATCGACACGCACTTTATTAGTTTCTTGGAACGAGAATACTCAGACGTCAAATTCTCGCGGGTTGATTCCGACATCGACGAAACGCTAATTGACAAAGAGAAAGAAGCGGAAATTGTCGATCCGGCGACGAATAAGACTCGCAGCGAACAAGTTAAAGAAATGTTCCAAAAAGCTCTCAATAAGCCGAAAGTGAACATTCGCACAGAAGCTTTGAAGTCTGACTCTGCGGAGGCGACGCCACCTGCGATCGTACTTTTGCCGGAAGCTTTGCGCCGGATGCGGGACATGACGGCGCTTTTGCAGCAGCAACCGGCCGAATTCCCCGAAGAACACGTTTTGCTGGTGAATACGTCTCACCCGCTGATTCAAAATCTGGCTAGTTTGAGTCAGGGTGCGATTATTCAAAGCGGCGGCGAGTCTCCGTCTGCAGAGTTGGCGAAGATGATTTGTCACCACGTTTACGACTTGGCTTTGATGGCCCAGAAGGGTTTCGATGCTGAAGGGATGAAGGATTTTGTCGAGCGCTCGAATCAAGTCTTGACAAAATTGACGGAACGTGCAATGTAATTACCCCCCCCAACCCCCCCAAGCTTCGGGGGGGAGCAAGAGTTTATTTCTATTGCTAAAGGGATAACTAAAGCCTTCTTCCTTCTTCCTTCTTCCTTCTTCCTTCGGCTATAATGAAATGCTGCACGCAAAAAAAACGGTAATCTGGAGGGCAATATGTCACGGAAATGTCAGCTAACGGGGAAGAAGGCGAATAACGGTTTTGCGGTTTCTCACTCGCACCACCGCACTCACAAGTTGCAAGACGCAAATTTGCAGTGGAAGCGGATTTGGTGGCCGCAACAGAAGCGCTGGGTTAAATTGCACCTTTCTACGAAGGCGATTAAAACCTTGCAAAACAAGGGTTTAGAAATAATGGCGAAGGAAGCTGGAATTAACCTGCACAAGCTTTAAAAAACTTGGCTAATGTAAAAGTAAGGGCGATCGCACTCTCAATTGTGCGATCGCCCTTACTTTTAGATAAAAACCTTTATTAAAGCAACTTTCTGCCTTTCAGTAAATAAGTAGTCATCTCGCCTTTGCCTTTAACTTCGATAGCGCCGCGGTTTTCAAAGGAATACTTTTCTTGCAACTTCTGATAAGTTGTCTCTGTGACTTGAATACGCCCCGGCAAGCCGTGAGATTCCATGCGGTTCGCGGTGTTAACGGTGTCTCCCCACAAATCGTAAATAAATTTTTTAATACCGATTACTCCGGCGACAACCGGGCCGCTGTGGATGCCGATTCTGATGCGAAAATCTTGCTTGTGGGAATTGCTGAAGTCAGCAATTGCCTGCTGCATATCCAAAGCCATTTCTGCGATCGCTTCTGCATGATCGCTGCGGGGCATTGGCAATCCTCCTACTACCATGTAAGCGTCGCCAATTGTCTTAATTTTTTCCAATTCGTGCTTTTCTGCTAGGCGATCAAATGTCGAAAAAATCTCGTTAAGCAAGGAAACTAATTCCTGCGGAGAAATTTGGGAACTAATTTGGGTAAAACCGACTATATCTGCAAACAATACTGTTACTTCGGCAAAAGTATCGGCGATGATGCTTTGGTCTTGTTTGAGTCTTTCGGCGATCGCTTGCGGTAAAATGTTGAGCAGGAGACGGTCGGATTTTTCTTGTTCTAAGCGCAAAGCTGCCTCAGCTTGTTTGCGAGTTGTGATATCTTCGACAGTACCTTCGTAATAAAGCAAATTTCCATCTCGATCGCAGACAGTATAAGCATTCTCGGAAATCCAAATTATACTGCCATCTTGACGGTAAACTTGAGATTCAAAATTTGATACTTTGCCGTTTGTTCGCATTAAATTAATGACTTCGGCGCGCCGTTCTGGGTCTACATATAAGTGGCGGTTAATATTAGTTAAATCCCCCATAAACTCCTCATAGGAACTGTAACCATAAATACGAATTAAAGCAGGGTTGACGCTGAGGTATTCCCCATCTGGAGTAGTTTGAAAGATGCCGACGATCGCATTTTCAAAAATGCTGCGGTATTTTGCCTCGGCTTGCCGCAGCGCTTCTTCAGCGCGCTGGCGTTCTCGCGCTTCCATTGCGAAAGTTACAGAGTCTGTTAGAGAAACAGCGAAACTTTGTTCTTCAATCGTCCAAAAGCGGGGCATTCCTACGTGTTCTAAACAGAGAACTCCTGCTGTTTGCCCGCCTATTTGAATCGGCGTATCTAGCATGGAAGTGATGCCGAACGGAATTAGGTAAGATTCCGCAAGTTCTCTAGTTCTAAAATCTTTTTGCACGTCAAAGGCAGCAATGGCGCGTTCTTCTTGCAGTGCTTGAAAATAGGCAGGATAGTCTGCTGCTGCTAATTCCCAACCCTCTGAGTGCTGGTTGAGAACGCTATCGAACAAATCCAGGCACTCGATCTTGGATTTAGTGCGATCGTACAGCCACACGCTCGCTCGGGCAACTTCCAGAGTACGGCTAGCAGTTTCAGTTATTTCTTTAAGCGCTTTTGTTAAGTCGCCTTGATTGAGCGCTTTATTTTTGGCTAAATCAATTAATGCCGATTTCTGTTTCTGTAGCTGAAGTTCGCTTTGTTTCAGGGCATTCGTCCGCTGTTCTACTCGGATTTCCAGCTTTTCATTCAGATGAAGCAGCGCTATTTCAGCTTTTCGGCGATCGGTGATATCTGTGCCGATGCAGAGGATTTCCAGGAGTTTTCCCGCTGAATCAACCAGCGGTTTATTTGCCCAAGATACCCAAACGCGATCGCCACTGCGCCGCATATTTTCATTTTCATAGCTGATAAAGCCATGGGGATTCCGTAAAATTTCATTATAAAGCAGCTCTAAGTTATTCCCTTCGAGGTCTGTGTGGGGCATAATTGTTCCCACAGGACTTTTTCCCAGGATTTCTTCCACCTTGTAACCAAAGAATTTTTCGGCGAATTCGTTAAAAAAAGTAATATTGCCGTCAGCGTCCAATTTCAGAATAATGCTGTTAGCATTTTCCACCAATTCTCGATATTTAATTTCGCTCTCTCGCAGAGAATACTCTGCAGATGCGCGTTCAGCTACTGTCGTTGCCAATAACAGCGAGGTAATCGTAACTACAGCCATAAAAGCTTGCAAAAATAAGATAGCCTGAGGAATATTTTCGGCTTTGGCTATGAACGGCCCCCCTCCCTGAGAACTGCCCAAAATTGCGATGATTGAGACAATAAACGATGCTAGGACAGCGGCTAGTTGGCCGAATTGGAGCGCCGCCCAAATTATCAAAGGAAACGGCAAATATTCCAGGGGATAACGAGAAATAGAAGCGTCATTTTTCGACTCAAAGACAATCCAGGTTACCGCAATTAATAATATTAACCATACTCCCCGCCAAAGTAAATCTTTTTTTGGGTGTTCTGTTGGTATTTTTAAACTATTCACGGTTACTTTAGAGCGAAAAAGTATTAGGATTAAGGGAGTTAAAATTAAAACTCCCATTGTGTCTCCCAACCACCATTCCCATCGAACCGACAAATATTGGCTCCCATCTACTTTGCCCGCTAAATATAGGGAAAAAGCGCCAATAGTGCAACTGATTTGAGTAGAAATTAGACCGCCAAACAAGATTAAATTAACTACATCTTTCAAGCGAGCGAGAGACGGACGAAACCCGAGCCAGCGCAGGGCAGTTGCTGCAAAAACAGCTTGCAGAATCGCCCCGACGTTTCCTCCCAGCCAAACCGCGAATATCTGTTCACTTGGGTTAACTAAATTGAGTAAAAATGTACCCAAAACTATGGCAGGCCAGACTTTACTCCCAAACAATAACAGTCCAGCTTGTGCAATTCCTGCGGGTGGCCACACCGAGGCAGCAAAGGGACTAACACCTTCAATTGACATTGCTAGCCTCGCCCCCAAGGCGTAAGCGACACTAACTACAGCTACTTGAACTAAGTATCGCCCAATTCTGGATTGAGGGAATCGAAGAAACTGATTCAGGTTCAGATTCATGTCGAGTTTTAAGTTTTAGGGAATTTCACATTTTGTCTTTCAAGTTCACACCACAAGGAAGAAGGAAGAGGGATGAAGGAAGAAGGAAGCTAATGTAGGGTGCGCAGTGCGCACCTTACGCTATACGTTCCGCGCTAATGTAGGGCGATGCACTCCGCACCTTACCAATTATAAAGGCTTATTTGATGGCCGCATCAATCCACTGTTTCAAAGTAGAATTGACTTCATCAATGAGAATTTCATGTGAGTTGTGAGTCGCTCTTTCCACAACTTCAACTTTACCGGCTTTCAGCGAACGACCCGGAACAATCCGATAGGGAATGCCGATTAAATCAGCATCTTTGAATTTAACTCCGGCTCGTTCGGCTCGGTCATCGAGTAGGGTTTCAATGCCAGATTGGTTGAGTTCTGCATAGAGTTTTTCGGCGACTTCTACTTGTTCGGCGTCGGAAATATTGGGGATGCTAATGATGGCGTGATACGGGGCGATCGCCACTGGCCAAATTATCCCGTCTTTGTCGTAGGATTGTTCTACTGCCGATTGAGCTAGCCGCGACACGCCGACGCCGTAGCAGCCCATAACAAAGGGCATTTCTTCACCTTGTTCGGTGGTGTAGGTAGCGCCCATTGCTTGGGAGTATTTGGTTCCTAATTGGAAGATGTGCCCCACTTCGATGCCTCTGGCACTTTGCAAAATTTGTTCGGGGTTGTGTACTGCCCGATCGCCCGCAACGGCTGTTCTGACACCTACAACCGTTGCTGGTAGCGGAAATTCTTTATCCCAATTAGCCCCGACAACGTGGTATCCTGATTCGTTAGAACCGGTGACAAAGTTTGTCAGGTCAACTGCGGTGCGATCGACTAAACGCAAAAACTTAGAGTTTACCTCCTTGCTCCCAGCGATATAATCATCAGCAAGATCGGGAGCCATATAACCGAGAGGTAAAGATTTAGCAGCCCATTTCCGCTGAGCTTCCGCATCGGGAACAGTCAAAAATAAAACTGTTTTAGCTTGATAATTGCCCGCTAACTTCGTCAACTCATTCAGCAACTTTACCTGATTCACATCTTGGTCGCCGCGAATGCTTACCAATACCAAGACTGTGATGCCATTGTCATAAACAGCTTGGTAAAGCACATTTTTGACAACTTGCGTCGGAGAACATTTCAAAAATTTGCAAAGTTTATCAATTGTTTCAGTTCCCGGCGTTTCCCGCTTTTCAAAAGTTGCAAAGGGCGACGGTTCCACATCAGCAGGCAGGGAGACAGCCTTTTCCACATTAGCTGCATACTGACCGTCTTCAGTATAAAGAACTTCATCTTCTCCCGCTTCAGCCAACACCATAAACTCTTGAGAACCCGAACCGCCAATTGCTCCCGAATCTGCATCTACTGCTCGGAATTGCAAGCCCGAGCGGCGCAGCATATTGCTGTAAGCTTGAGCCATATCCTCATAAGTTTTTTTCAGACTTTCTTCGTTTGTATGGAAAGAATAGCCATCTTTCATAATGAATTCGCGACCGCGCATCAACCCAAAACGCGGGCGAATTTCATCTCGAAACTTAGTTTGGATTTGATAAAGATGTAAAGGCAATTGCCGATAGGAACGAATCAGATCTTTAGCAATTGTAGTAATTACTTCTTCGTGAGTTGGACCCAGTCCCAATTCTCGCTGCTGCCTGTCTGTCATGGAAAACATAATACCTTCCGCTTGAGTGTAAGTGTCCCAGCGGCCGGATTCCCGCCACAAATCAGCCGGTTGCAATTGCGGGAGGAGGCATTCTTGAGCGCCGGTAGCGTCCATTTCTTCGCGCACAATTTGGGAGACTTTTTTGAGAACTCGCCACATCAAAGGGAGATAAGCATAAAGGCCGCTACCGATGCGCCGGATGTATCCCGCACGGAGTAATAGTTTGTGGCT
Source organism: Microcoleus sp. AR_TQ3_B6 (assembly GCF_036702785.1). Classification (NCBI taxonomy): domain Bacteria; kingdom Bacillati; phylum Cyanobacteriota; class Cyanophyceae; order Oscillatoriales; family Microcoleaceae; genus Microcoleus; species Microcoleus sp. AR_TQ3_B6. The sequence continues at coordinate 57,245 of NZ_JAUBVJ010000023.1, forward strand.
GGGAATTTCTGCTTCTGCTGGGTCTTCGCGCAGGGTTACAAAAAGCATTTGAGAGAGTCGCATAGCTGATTTCCTTAAAATACCGGATGATTGTAATCTCAGATTAACTTCTGATATTATCAGAGGTGAGCCGAATTTGATTAACTCCCTAAATAAATTTTGGAAATTTTATCAAATAGCTAGGGCGGTATTTAATAATTGTCATTCTTGTACTCGGCAATTTAAACAGAAATTATTAAAACATGAAAAAGAAAAATTTGTTCTATAACCTACTTTGAGGAGGCAACTGGGCGAGGTATCCAGCACCGTATCCAGCCCGTGAAAATTGAGAGTGTGCTACAAGTAAAATTTGGCTATATTAATGAATAATTATAGCAATCCTAAATGATTCAGATAAATTTGTAGGGGTAGTGCCTTTCTTTGCCTACCCCCTATCTATCGGGCAACCACGGGGGGATTGCCCCTACAATAATTATGCAAATGATGCGAGGATTGCTATAGCTCAAATAATCGATTCTTTGATTCAACTAGAAACCCTCGCGGTCACGCACAGGACTGATTGTGCAGCTCGATCGCTCGGAATTATTAGCTCGTTTTGAGCCTAAAAATTAAACTGAATCCTAACTCGGTAACGCACTATACGATATCTAGGGTGCGCCAAAGATCGCTTTACTACTATTGATAATGGGTAGCGATCGCCCCCCGGCTCAAACTTGTCGCTTTTATGCGAACTCTGCTGCTACCAGTCGCATAAAAACTAATTTCTGACTTTAGACGGATTTATTTTTTACCTTCCCCAGGCATAATAAGCAGTAAGGATGAGATAACTAGAGAACTGATTTACTACTCATCCCTTTTTCACTAATAAGGGCTTCCGTAAGATTAAGCCTGACCAAAACAAACCACCATCTAAAGATTACAAAAACCCCTGTAAATAAATTTGGGGTCAATTTTATCTATGCCTAAATCGGCATAAAAATGTAGGAGGTAATTTATGTTGGAAAGCGAGTTATTAATGTCGCTGTACAGTCCCAAACTCAATATTTCCCAAATGCCAGTAGAAATAGATGTGCCATTTGACCACCCCGATATCGGAGGGTTGATGTTCTTAAGCCCTCAGTTTTTCGTAGCATTAATCGCCGGAGTCATTATGGCTTTCGGCTTCCAATTCCTGTTAACAAATTTCTCGATCGCGGCCAAAATCTCAAATTGGGACGAGGCTTTACCCGACGATGACGATGATGATGAGTCCGAAACTTTAGGCCGTAAAGTTCGGAAAATCGAAGGTTTAGTCGGGGGTTGGGTTTTAGTCACAGTTAACCTGGCTTTATTTTTGGCTTGTTTTCTGGCAGTCAAACTAACTTCAATTGCCAGCGTAGACGGAGCGGCAATTATTGGTGTGGTCATCTGGGCTGCGTACTTTTTAACCCTGGTGTGGCTTGGTTCTAGCGCCGTCGGTTCTATGATCGGTTCCTTGATAAAAACTGCTTTTTCTGGCGTTCAAGGCGTCATGGGTACTGCGGGTGCAGCGATCGGCGGCAAGATGGCCAGCGACCAAATGGTCAATACTGTAGAGGCATCTGTTGCCGCTGTCCGCCGCGAGTTGAGTTCGGCTGTAGACCCGGAGAGCATTCGCGACACACTACAAGATTATGTGGGTTCTTTGCAGTTACCGAAGCTAGATGTTAAGGAAATTCGCGGTCAATTTGAAAAGTTGCTGGGCGATGTCGATATCAAACCTCTTGCGGGAAGCGATGTTCTGAAGAATGTTAACCGCCAGACTTTTGTGGATTTGATTAAGAGTCGCACAGACTTTTCTCAAGAGGAAATAAATCAAGTTGCCGACCAACTCGAAGGGGTTTGGAAGCAAACATTCGGCCAGCAGCAAGAGCAGAAAGACCCGAATTTAGAATTGGTTAATTTTCTCAAGTTTGCGGCTCCCGATTTGCTGAAGTCGGACGAACTCAACGCCAAGCTGTCTCAAATTCTCGAAAGTAGGGAAAACAAATCGGAATCCGGCTCAGGCCCCATGAAGCGAGCGATGCAGTTGGGTGTGGAAGCTCTTGTGGGCACTGTTTTGTCGCGGACGGATTTGTCTGATTTGGATGTGGAAAAAATCTCTGGTCAGTTGCAGCAACTGACAGCCCAAGGGACCCAAAAAGCTAAGTCTTTGGCTTCTAAGGTGGGCGACAAAGTGCCTGCGCTGCCTTTCAATACAGCTAAGGCTGATGTGGAAAACTACTTGCTGAATACCCAACCTTGGCATCTCAACCGGGAGACAATCAAGCAGGAATTTAGGGATGTGATTTACGACCCGGAAGCTTCTCCCGGGGCCGTTTTGCGCCAGTTAGAGCTGTTTAATCCCGATTATTTTGTAGGGATTCTCGGCCGCCGCGAGGGGTTTGCTCCGGAACAGGTAACGGAAATTGCCGAACAGCTTGAAGCTGTCCGCCAAGAAGTGTTGGAAATTGTGCAAGCTGCTGCTGGTGAAGAACAGTCTCAAGATTTGCGCAGCCGGATTGAGAATTATTTGCGATCGACCGGCAAGGAAGAATTGAATCCTGAAGGTATCGAGAAGGACTTCCAAGCGCTGTTAGAGGATCGCGATGCTGGTTTTGAGGCTTTGCGCGATCGCCTTTCGCAGTTTAACCGCGATACTTTCGTGCAGTTGCTCGGTCAGCGGGAAGATTTCAGTCCCGAGGAAGCCGATCAGTTAATCGGGCGGCTCGAAAGTTCGCGCGATCGCGTGATTTCTCGAGCTCAAGAATTGCAAGAGCAAGCGAAATCGAAAGCGCAAGAATTGCGGCAAAAGGTAGAAGACTATCTCCGCAATACTAATAAGGAAGAACTCAATCCTGAAGCGATCGAGCGCGAGTTTCAAACCCTGTTAAACGACCCGGAAGCCGGATTTAAAGCGCTGAGAGAACGCTTGTCTCAATTCGACCGCGATACCCTGGTGCAGTTGCTGTCACAGCGCCAAGACCTCAGCGAAGAACAGATAAATCAGGCGATCGACCGGATTGAATCTGTGCGCGACAACATTATCCACGCGCCGCAAATAGTTGCAGATAAAGCTAAGGAGCAGTACGAGGAAGTTACTGCAAAAATTGGCGAGTACCTGCGGAATACTAACCTGGAAGAACTCGATCCAGAAGGTATCAGTCGGGATTTGACTAAATTGTTGGAAAATCCGAAAGAGGGTGCTTTGGCACTTCGGGAAAGACTTTCTCAGGTCGATCGCGAAACTTTGGTGAAGCTGCTTTCGCAGCGGGAAGATTTGAGCGAAGAACAGATCGATCGGACGATCGATCGCGTGCAAGATTCGATTCGCAGCATCGTGAAATCGCCCCGCCGCTTGGCCTCTCGCGCTCAAAAAACCGTCCGGGATTTCCAAGGAAGTTTGGAAAATTACTTGCGGAATACGGACAAGGAAGAACTCAATCCTGACAGCATCAAACGCGATTTGCAGTTGCTGTTTAGTGAGCCGGGGATGGGGATGCAAAGTTTGGGCGATCGCCTGAAGCACTTCGATCGGGATACGCTGGTAGCGCTGCTGTCGCAGCGGGAAGACATCTCGCCAGAGGAAGCCAACAAAATTGCCGACCAAATTGAATCTGTCCGCCACCAAATTGTCGAACAAGTTCAAATGGTTCAGGACAAGTTTCAGTCAGCAATCGATGGTATTTTCGCGAAAATTCGGGATTACCTCAATTCGCTCGATCGACCAGAACTCAACTACGAAGGCATCAAGCGGGACTTCCGCAAAGTGTTTGACGACCCGCAGGCCGGATTTGACTCGATTAAGGAGCGTTTAAGTGAGTTCGATCGCGGTACTTTAGTTGCCCTGCTGAGTTCTCGTTCCGATATTTCCGAGGCTGACGCTCACCGAATTGTTGACCAAATGGAAGGAGCCCGGGACAGCGTTTTATTGCGTGCGGAACGCCTGCAAAATGAAGCTAAAAAACGCATCAAACAGCTCAAGCACAAGGCCAAGCAGCAAGCAGAAGATGCGCGCGAAGCGGCAGCAGCAGCAGCTTGGTGGCTGTTCGGTACGGCTCTGACTTCTGTGGTTGTTTCCGCTCTGGCTGGAGCAATAGCAGTAGGCGGGATTTCCGGTTTGTTTAGCTAGACTTTAAACGAGTTTCAATTAACTTTCTCCTGATTCTAGGCTGGCAAAAAGCCAGCCTATTTTCTTTGACTGATACCAACTCCGGTAGCATCGGAATTAATATTACTCACAGTCAGGACACCTCGAGTGCCTTAGTCCCTACCCCCATTAATTGTAGGGACACGGCAGTGCCGTGTCCTCTATATCATTCCGATGCAACCGGAAACAAGATGATACCCCATTTGTTTGGTGTGGCATAATTGCAGAATAATTTTAATTGTTTTGTGGGATGGGCGTCCCCCTCGTCCGGTGTATTGTCAAAGCAGGCGGGACATCCCACAACAATCATCCTCAAATTGTGCAACGCCTTTGTTTGGTGTTGCATAATTGCAGGATGATTTTGATTGTTTTGTGGGATGGGCGTCCCGCCCGTCCGGTGTATTGTCGTAGCGAATTCTATTCCCCGAGAAATTTAGGAGGAAATACTTTAGATAAATCTAGGAACAAATCCCCAAAATTAGGGAGGGCAACAGTCTCGTCAGACCGAAAAATTCTCTTGACGCGATAACCAAATTTGCCTTGCGAATTCTGATAAGGATCGCTGTAACATTCCAAACAATTTTCTAATAAATTAAATATCCAATAGTCAGAGATACCGGCTTCAGCATAAAGGGGCAACTTGACCTGTTTGTCGTAACTCAAAGAAAAATCCGCAATCTCAATCAGTAACAATATATCCGCTGTTGTGGGGTGAGAGGATAGATAGTCATCAGGGCGATTTTGCACGATCGCGCGATCGGGTTCTGGTTCGCTGTCGTCGCGCAGAATAATCGGTTGTTGCCCCCGCAGTGTGGCCCTTTCTCCCAGCAGCTTAAATAACTCGCGTTCCAAGCGTGTCTCGCAAACAGAGTGAGCAGTACCCTTAGCAGCCCTGTGGATAAGTTGTCCCTCGATCGACTCAATTCGATCGTCCTCACCAAAGAACCCCAGTTCTGTCAGGCGATGATATTCCGCTATGGTGAAGCGTTTAGCAGTTGCGATCGACATAACACGCACCTAAATACAGGTCTGTTGCGATTATAGGCGATCGTCGATCGGCTAAACACTGCTAATCTCGAGCACAGCTAACAAAAATATTATCAAATTGGCCTCATCCTTTAGTTGCAAATTTACCCACTTTTGGTCAATTTACTCCACGAATTTACGTCCGGGATCGGATCAGCCTTAAGCAAGATTCTAGCCTCACTATTTATTAGGTACATTAACTTAAGTAGCAAACAAAAGTTTTCTCACAAATAAGAAAACTGAGCAATACATATTATTTTGGAGGCTTGAATGACATTTTCTACTGCCAGTGCTTACGACCAAGGAAAAGCAGATATTCAGAGCTTGAGTGTAGACGACCAATTAGGTGTGCTGTGGTTTGTTTACACCGAAATGGGCAAGTCAATAACGCCAGCGGCTCCCGGTGCTTCCGGTTCCGACATCGCTCAGGGTTTGTTCGATCGAGTCAAAGCGCTGCCCCATGAAGAACAACTACAAGTAATGCGCGACATTGCCTCAAAAGCCAATACAGAAATCAGCCGGATCTACGGCTCGATGAGCCCTGAAACCAAACTGGCTTTTTGGTATTTCCTAGCAGTAGGAATGGACGAAGGAACTATTATTCCCGTGCCTCCAGACTATCAACTTCCTGACGCAGGAAAAGCTTTATTAGGAAAGGTTCAGGGGATGGACTTTCAGCAGCAAATTGATTTCCTTCGCGGTACAGTTTTAGAAATGGGTGCTGAAGCCGCTCCCGGGGCTGGCATTTAAAAATAGGACTTACGAAAAAAAACCCGTTTATCGGAGAATATTGGGTGCAGCAACGAGGCATCTAGCAAGAAACCGGGTTTTTAACCGTTTGATGCGTAAGTCGTCAAAAAGATTAGTAAGTAGCTCAAACTAATACGCGGCGCGAGAAACCCGGCTTCTTCAAGAAACCGGGTTTCTGGCTGTTGTGTTTTTTTAGGTTTACGATGAAGATCCGCACTTGACACCTAATAACTGAATTCAACGAATCTGTGTCCCACAACTGCGGGCGCACCGACTGTTAAACGCATATCTTCGCAGGCAACTGTTAGCAAGGGCTGACCTAGGTTTAAACTGGCAAAAGGACTTTCTTCTGCCACTTCTAATTCGCCTTTAATCAAACCGATGCGAGACTCTAATTTTCCTTTAAACAACAGCAAATTGCTGCGGTCAGCGCTGAAAACATTTCCGCTAACAGGCAGCGGTAAAGCTAAAGTTTGGTTGCTGTAATTGAGACTGCACAGTTGACGGTTTTCTTGGCGAACTGTGACGCGGTAGCCTAGCGGTGCTGCCTTTACCGAATGGCTACCTTCCCAACTAAATTGAGCTAATTCTTTAGGAAGCCCCCAAATTTCGCGCCCGCCGGCTACCGAGTTAGGATTGTCTACGTAGATGTGGGAAATCCAAGGGCCCCATTTTCCTGCATAATGGGCGATCGCGCCAACTACAATTAACTCATTGTACTCCATCACCGAACCCAACCCGTAGGAGGATATATAAATGCCACCTAGGGTTTTTCCGGGCAATACAGAGACAATTTCTAACTCAGAGGGAACCAAGGGACGAACTCGTGCCACATCTACCAATTGTAAAGTCCCAACAGCATAACCTTGCAGATGCCAAGGTGCAGGTGGATATACCATTTTAAGTGATTTAATGTGATATTTTATATTTATTTTAGCTCAGGATCTAAAACAGCAACAGCTTTTGGTATTTCTCCACACCTTGTTAGTAAATTTACTTTCTTTAAACTAATTAATATCTGGGCAGAAATTAGATAAATATTTAAATAGGTAATTTAGCTGGTAAAAAGTATAGATTTTCCGGTACATCGGGACAGAGAATACAAAACTTAAGTGGCAAATTATGTGAGACAACTCGGCAATGGAAATGGAAATGTCAACTTGCCAGGTATAGCGGTTCTCGGAAAGATGAGGTATTCACCAATTAATTAACAATTCCCCAATCCCCCAATCTAAAATCTAAAATATAAAATATAAAATTTAAACTTGTACCTCATCTATCTGAGAAAGGCTATATCTAGAAGACCGGGTTACACCAAAAATACGTGGCTGTAACTAAAGATTTAAATAAACCCGCCCCCACAAAGCCGTAAATAATCATCTACATTTTAAGGATTAGTATCGAAGTAAAAATTGACCGGGTTTATCTGTAGTGTGGGGGCGGGTTTATTGAGATTGTTAGCGGGAATTAAATATTATTGGTAAAACCCACCCCCTACAGATACTATCCGCGTTAATCCGCGTTAATCCGCTTTAATCTGCGGTTAAAGACCTCCAAATCTACTTACTCGCATAACCCGCGCTCACCAAAAACTCGCGCAACTTCCCAAAAAATTGAGTGCGATCGCGTCCTTGATAAACCCTCTCCAACAACTGCCAACCCTCCGCATCCTCGCCCATGACATACTTGCTAGCCATGAAAGCCGCCAACACCCCTTTGACCTCCCCACCTTCACTCACACGCTTGTTAGATTCCAGCCAAAGCTCAGCAGAATTCGTGTATACTTCCACCGGATACTGCTTGGTAACATCTTGCATTTTACCTTGGCGGTACTCCCAAACTTGCAGCGGGAAGCGAGAATCAGCATAATTTGTAAAAGCCTCGGAAAATCGCCCGTCCTCACTCTTGAACTCGGGAATATCATTTTTGCCAAAATCGACAATTTCGTAAGTTACATTGCCCCAGAAATGCTTGATATGAGTGTATTTTTTAGCCGCCGAGTCGTAGCGGTAAATAAACGAATAATTGCAGCAGCGGGCGCCGCTGTTGATTGACACTAAATCTGCCAGGACTTCCGGTTCCTTGTCGCCGTCCAAATCGCGGATGCGCAGCGATAACAAACGCCCTTCTGATACTTCTTCGCTGGCTTTCTTGTCGGGATTGTCTACTCGAGAACGAGTCGGAATCAGCACTGGTTCTTCTAATAAACTTTGACCGTTGCGGATAATTTTGATGCGGAGATTTTTAGCATTTTCTGCTTCTTTTACGAAAGAAACTTCCGCCCGAACTTTCCCAGATTCCGAGATTTCTGTTGTTCTCGGCGGGCCGATATCTGGGGGAACTTGGGCGATATATGCCGCAGGAACTAAGGCAGTTTGACCGGGTTTGGCGATCGCTTGACAGAAAAAAGTTGCTACTTCGGCGCGAGTAGCATTCCGAGTAGGTTCTAGCTTTTTAACAGCCGGATAATTGACCACAAGTTGTTTTTCTGTGGCGGCGGCGATCGCATTTCTTGCCAGTTCGGGAATTTCCGGTGCATCTTCAAAAGTCGCATCCAAAATCTCAGCCGCCGACCCCGCAGGTGTGTATTTCAAGCCGCTGGTTAAAGCTACCAAAACCTGCCAGCGGGTAACATTCAAAGTCGGGTTAAAAATACTGCCGCTGTAACCGGACATAAAACCCGTCTGATAAGCTTCTCGAATTGCTTTAAAACCCCAGTAATTTGTAGGAATATCTGCAAAGTCGATCGGATTGCGGACGGTTTTGGCATCGGGAAAAGCCCTGCGAACCATCGCCGCAAACTCAGCGCGGCTGACTGGGCGATTCGGGCGAAAAGTGCCGTCTTCGTAGTAGCCGCTGATAATTTTTTTCTCTGCTAACTCCTCAATGCAAGCTTGCGCCCAATGGTCTTTAACATCCTTAAATTTGGCTTCAGCAAATGCCGGCGCTACATTCAGGCCCGGAAACACTAAATTCCCAAGGATTATGCCCAAGGCTACCAGTAAACCGATGATAGCTTGACGTTTGTGCGATCGAACCATATAACAGCCTCCTCATCAAAAAATTGGGTAGAAACCCCGTCCTTTTAGGACGGCTTTGTGTTACAATATAATTGGTAAATGACCCACCCGCGACGATGGAGACATAAACCCGCGTCTCCAAAGCTTGCAATGACTGCAACGGGGAAGAAAAATCGGTAGACCGGGAAAAGAGGACTTGGCTATGGGCAGTCCACCCCTAGAATCAAACAACAAAGATTTTTGTTGGTATTCGACACATAAAACCGCAGGGCTTGCGGGGTTAGTCTGTGGAGCGAGCATAAGACCAAATCTCCTTGAGAGTGGAGGCCGCTGCTAAGAAGCAGAAAGGTTCAAGAAGTGATTCTTGGAATCACCGTGCCTGATAGTCGGTGAGGATGTCAAAATTCGCAAATATACCAAAACCTACAGCACTTATGCACTAGACCTCTTGCAAAAATGCACCAGACCCCTCCCCAACCCGGACCGCGACTTCGGTCCGGGAGCCTAATTTTTATTGCTTCCCCCCGAAGCCGCGGGGGGACTGAGGGGGGTGAGTTTTTGACTTTTGCAAGAGGTCTACTCATATTAAAGAAACCGGCTTTTTTTAGGAAAATCTTTGGCTGTAGCCCTCAAATTAGGTGAAAAACCCGGTTTCTTTGGTGGGAATGCGTAAGTCCTATTGTAAAAAACCCTCGTTTCTGACCAAGAATTTCTTGATGGTACCCGCCACGTGATTTATCCGTGGAATCAATCCCAAATCTCAAATCGAAAATCCTCAAGCCCCCGAATTTATCCGTGGGGTCAATCTAAAATCTAAAATCTAAAATCTAAAATCGATTGACTATCTCTGCTAAAACAAAGCAGCAGTAGCGCCTGATACACGGAAGCGTGGAATAGAATAGCTGATAGCAACTTTGTCACCTGCGATCGCGATGTTATCCCCAAAGGAACTAGCTGGTTGAACATTACCCAAAACAAAACCAAAGTCTGTAGCCAAATAAGTCTCGATCGGGTTTCCTGTTGTACTGTTAAAGCGATATACAGCGCCTTGAGACTCGTAGGATTTGGCTCCAATCAGAATATCACTGCCTGTAACTGCCAAGCTACCTCCGAAACCATCGTTTGTGTATAAGTTGGAATCGGGGGGGTTTGGGTTGGAAAACTTTCGGATCAATGAGCCTGTATTGCCGTCAAACAGGTACGCTGCACCCCTACCGCGATCGGCAAATGGCGCTCCTATGAGAATATCGTTACCAACTGCTGCGATCGCCTTGCCGAAAGTAGCACTATTGTCGGCAGGATCGGGGCTTGGCAAAGTTTGGAGGAGTTGACCGGTGATGCTATCGAACAGATAAACTGCTGCATTAATGGATGTTTCCAACGGTTGTTTTGATGAGGCTGCGATCGCAACTTTGTTTCCGACAGCATTTGCATATTCAACCGGAAAAAGATTTCTCGGGATGGGACTAAAAAAGCTTTGCAGTAGCGCGCCTGTATTGGAGTCAAACACGTATGCAGGAGCTACTGTTTGGTAACTGAAAGGTAAGTCTGGAGCGGGAGAAATCAGGACGTTGTTACCCACAAAGGCGACTTTTATATCAGTGCCGGAGCTAAAAGGTTTGGTATCCCCAATGATGAAGCTTTGCAGTAGTGCACCTGTATTCGTATCAAACAGGTATGATTCGTTGCCGCCAGATGAAATCAGGGCTTTATTATCAGCTATAGCGACGTTGTTACCAAAGGAAACAGATTGTGTAGGTAACCTAAAAGTCTGGAGGTCCTTCCCCGTATTGGTGTCAAACAAGCGAGCAGATCCTGGAGCTTTGTTGTCAATGCTTGTAGTTCCGAGGAGCAGTCTATTGCCGTCGGCTGCGATCGCATTGACGAAATCGAAGGTTTGAATCGGAGAGGGTGGGTTGCTATCGTCTAGAACTTTTAATGTAGCTGTATTCTGCGTGCTAATATTCGTGATGCCTGTAGGTTCGCTCAATGTCAGCAAAGCCGATCGAGGATAATGACGAATTGCATCATCGACTAAAGGGATATTAACAGTTTTAGGTGTAGTGTCTCCAGCGGCAAAATTGACCGTACCTAAGTTGACTGGAAAAAAGGCAGCATTTAAGTTTGAGGGGCGAAGGCTGGCCCCAACAAATGGATTGGGATAATCCAGCGTTACTGTGGCGCTGACAGCAGTGTCGCTGCCGTCTGTGCGAGTCACGGTGACAGTATTGGAAATATTGCTTTCATTGGTTATGAAATCATTGGCGCTAAAAGCTAACCTGCCGGGAACGAGAAAGTCCGATCGCTCTAAACTGCTACTGCTAACATCTTGTAAAACTGCCAAAAATTCCCCTGTATCTTGTTGAATTACAGTATTATTTGGATTTTGAGAGTCTGGCAAAATGATGAGATTTTCAAACTGAAGCCCGCCTGCTAAGGCAATTTTATCCTCGCCTTTGTCAAAATCAGTAATAGTATCCGCTAGAGCAACAGTAGAACCGCCGACTTTATTTGTGAGTACAAATACGTCATTGCCTTCGTCTCCGGTGAGAGTATCTACACCAATATCGCCGTTGAGAGTATCGTTGCCAAGGCCCCCAAACAGTGCATCGTTACCTTTGCCTCCCCGCAAAATGTCGTCGCCGGCTAAACCGCTAAGAGTATCGTTATCTCCTTCGCCTTTGAGCAAGTCATCACCATTTTCTCCTAACAGCGAATCGTCGCCTTTACCGCCGTAAAGTGAATCGTTGCCGTCATTGCCAAAAATGCGATCGTCACCGGCATTCCCCAGAATCAATTCTGCATCTGAGGAACCCGTTACAGTATCCTCTCGGCCCAACAACCACGCTCCACCAGGAAAATTAGCAAGCTGTCCCGCGGAAAGCGTAAGATTTTCCGATGTTTCGTCTCCTACCAAGCGCGGCGGGTTATAAAAATTGTCTGCTTTTAGTGCCATCTTCGCGTCCTGTTTGCTAAATTGAACTTTTGGCAAGAAACCGGAGTTTTTAATCGCAATACTTGCTAAAACCCCTTAATCTCGGTTAAAAAACCCGGTTTTTTTGTTTGGAGTAGCGATCGCACTGACGCAATCAGGCAGAAACTTGTTGCCACAGGCGATCGACTGTCACGAATTTGTAACCTTTATACAAAAGCAAGGGAATTATTTTATCAGCCGAAGCTGCCACATCTTCGCCGCCGCAATAGCCGTCGTGCAGTACAATAATTGAACCGTTTTCAGTTTGCTGCACGACGCGACTAATAACTTTCTTAACCCCCGGCCGCACCCAATCTTCCGGGACGACACTCCACATTACGGGGCGATATTCCCACTGTTGCAATAACTCTAATGTTCGCGGCGTAAAAATGCCGTTGGGTGGCCGCACGTCCAGGATTAATTTTGGATCTAAATCGCAAGCTTTGGCAATTGCTTTTTGCGTGTCTTCTAAACTTTGTTTTAGTTCGTGGGTTTTGAGTTTGGGAAAAGATATATGCTGGTAGCCGTGGAGGCCGATCCAGTGTCCGCGCTCGTACACTTCTTTAGCCGTTTCTGGATGCCTGTCAACGCAAAATCCCAGCCAGAAAAAACTAGCTTTGATGTCGTATTTATCTAAAACTTTTAACAGTTGAGGTGTGTGCTGACGGTGCGGCCCGTCGTCAAATGTGAGGGCAATTTCTCGGCTGTTGATATCTCCCGTCCACAGACATCTGGGAAAAGCAGATTTGAGAATGGGATGAACGACAGGAAACAGGGGTGCTAGTGGCATTGATTAACCTTGATAAATGCGATCGGGTAGAAATGAAGCTGCGTTACAATAGGATAAAGTTAGCTCAATCGAGGTAAATATGACAACTGCCGTTGATATAGGAACGCTAATTGTCCGCACGCCCGGAACTTGCGGCGGCAGCCCACGAATCGCAGGTACAAGAATGTCCGTTCGGAGCATAGCAATTGACTACAAAGCAGGAATGACTCCTGAAAAAATTGCTGAAGAATTTCCGCATTTAACCTTAGCACAAATTTATGCAGGCTTGGCTTACTATCACGCTAATAAAGATGAAGTTGAGGCGGAGATAGCAGCTTACTACGAAGAGTGCAAGTATTGGGAAGCTGAATACATGGCAGGTAAGTTATCGTGAGTCAAATTCGTCTCTATATTGATGAAGATTCTGGTAACCTTTCGTTGGTAGAATCTTTGCGTAATTCTGCTGTAGAGGTGATGACTACCTCAGAGGCGAACAAACTTAGCTCTTCAGATGAGGAGCAGCTAATCTGGGCAACTGAGCAAGGGCGCGTCAATCGATTTTAGATTTTAGATTTTAGATTTTAGATTGAACCCTACGGATAAATGCGGGGGCTTGAGGATTTTCTAAAATCGATTTGGGATTGATTCCACGGATAAATCACGTGGCGGGTACCACCTTTGAAATTCTTGGTCATTTACAGTTCTAATATGGGAGATCTCTGCCGTTTGCACAGAACTTTTGCTGAACAAAAAAGAACTCATTCAGGAAGTATTGTTGTACCTAGACCAAGTTACTCAGTAGGCGCTCAGTGGCGGGGAATTTTGAATTTGATGGCGGTTAAGCGAGCAGAAAAAATGATAAATAAACTCGAATATTTGGGGGCTTATATCAGAGCTGAATAACCGTCTGCAAGAGATGAGCGATCGCAAATTTTAAAAATTGTTAACTCTTTTGATAGACCCTCAAACTATCTCCGATAAATCGACCTCTATCTCGCGGTCGATGCGATCGCCCTGCGGTGTCCTCCTATACTGAAAACCAGCACAACTAATCAAAAACCATCAAGGAGGAAAAATGACAGAGGAATACCTAGCCGAACGCACAGTTTCAGCCGTATTTAAGGAAGAAGAACAATTAGACGGCGTAATTCGGCGCTTGCTCGATCGCGGAGTTTCCCGCGACCACATCTCAGTAATGGGAAAAAACTTTCAATCTAAAACTAGAATTGCCGGCTTTCTTACTAAAAAAAATGTGATTTTAGGCGGTCTGCGAAGCGGGGCGATTTTTGGTTCCTTATTCGGTTCTTTTTTGGGTTTGCTAACAGGCGTCGGCGTGCTGTTTATTCCCTTTGTCGGTGCAGTAGTCTCGGCGGGCCCGCTGGGTGCTGTGCTGTTGGGTGCAGCTAGCGGGGCGATCGCAGGTTCGGCCGGTGCGGGTCTAGTTTCCGCTTTAGTCGCTTTGGGAATGCCCGAAGACAAAGCAACAATCTATCAAACCCGTGTTGAAGCAGGCGAATTTCTCGTGATGGCAGAAGTTCCCGCCGATCGTGGGGGCGAATTTCAACTCTTGCTAGAAAGTGCAGGTGGCCAAGAAGTTTCAGTTAGCGAAATGACGCTGCCGCGCGCCGTCAAAGGTCGCTGCAATAGTCCGGCAGACTTGTCTCCAGAAGTGCGATCGCACCTGTCGGAAGCCGCTCAAAAAACCTTTATCGAATCCTACAACGCCGCATTTGACGAAACCAACGACTCGATACAAGCGGAACACACCGCTTGGGACGCCATTCACCAGCAGTACGAAGAAGATGAAAACGGCGTTTGGGGTAAGCCTCTAGCGAAAGTCTAGTCTGGCAATCGCAGTAAACTAATAAAAAATACAATTAAGCCTCTCGAACTGCGGTTCTGGAGGCTTTGACGATTTTAGATTTTAGATTTTAGATTTTAGATTTTATAATTGTGCAAGACTTAATTAGGATCGCGAATTAAATAACTTACAATTTTAATTGTTATTGTGGGATGGGCGTCCCGCCCGTCCCACTTTCAAGAGTGGAAGTTATTTAATTCTCATTCCTTAGATTTGAGATTTTATAATTGTGCAAAATTTAATTTTTAATAATTTGGGAATGGTGGAAAGTCGCATTACGTTTTGAAAGTAGTATTGCATTAGGTTGCGTTGTCAAGTACAATCTATAGGCTTACAATATAAAATTGAGTTAAGCAAATGCAAAAATACCTTTGTACAGTTTGCAATTACGTCTACGACCCAGAACTAGGCGACCCCGACGGAGGCATAGCTCCCGGTACACCCTTTGAAGATATCCCCGACGATTGGGTTTGTCCCACTTGCGGGGCGGCAAAATCCGATTTTGAACCAGAATAAGCGAGAAAAAATTTGTCCGATCGAATGCTCAAAATTACAATCATCGGCGGCGGTGCTGCTGGTTTTTTTAGTGCAATTACCTGTGCGAAAACTTACCCGCAGGCCCGCGTCACTTTACTAGAAGCTGGCCGGCAGCTCCTGGCCAAAGTTCGCATCTCTGGCGGCGGGCGCTGCAACGTCACTCACGCTTGTTTTGACCCCAGTATTTTAGTGCAGAATTACCCCAGAGGAGGGAAAGCTCTGCGCGGTGCTTTTACTCGATTTCAACCCCGCGATACTGTAGAATGGTTTGCAGGTCACGGTGTGAAGTTGAAAACAGAAGAAGACGGGCGAATGTTTCCGATCACCGACGATTCGGGGACAATTGTTAACTGTTTGATCCGAGCTGCTGAGGATGCAGGCGTAAAAATTCGCACTGGCGATGCAGTAGTTTCAGTAAAGAAATTAACGGGCAACACCCCAGAGGGCGAACAGGGGGACACCGCCCCTAGGTTTGAAATTGAGTTGAAGTCGGGGGAGAGTTTTAAGTGCGATCGCATCCTTCTCGCTACAGGCAGCAATCCGTCGGGTTTTAAGTGGGCAAAAGAGTTAGGTAATACTGTAGAACAGCCCGTTCCTTCTCTATTTACTTTTAATATTTCCGACAGCAGAATCAAAGATTTAGCCGGAATTTCTGTTCCTAATGCTAAGGTGAAATTGCCGGGAGCTAAATTAGAACAAAGCGGGCCTTTGCTAATTACTCACTGGGGTTTAAGCGGGCCTGCTGTACTCAAACTTTCGGCTTGGGGTGCGAGATTTTTGCACGATCGCCATTATAAAACATCTGTGCTGATTAATTGGCTTCCCCAGTACAATGCGGAAGTTTTGCGGCAGCAACTGCTAGCAGTTAAGTCGCAGTTGTCGCACCGATTGATTGTCTCTAGCTGTCCCTTTCCGGTGCCGCGCCGCCTCTGGGAACGCTTGACAAGTTCGATCGGCATTGACGAGCAAAAACGCTGGGCAGACTTATCTAACAAAACCCTCGATCGCCTCCTGCAAGAACTCGTTCAAGGCGAATATCAGATTGCAGGAAAAGGCGCATTTAAAGAAGAATTCGTCACCTGCGGCGGTGTCAACCTCAAAGAAGTCGATTTTAAGACAATGGAAAGCCGCCGCTGTCCCGGACTTTTCTTTGCGGGCGAAATCTTGGATATCGACGGCGTGACGGGCGGTTTCAACTTCCAAAGTGCTTGGACTACGGCGTGGTTGGCTGGAATTGCGATCGGCAAACCATCCGATTTTAGATTTTAGATTTTAGATTTTAGATTGGGGAATTGGGGGATTCGGGGATTGGGGGATTGGGGAATTGCTAATTAATTGGTGAATACCTCATCTTTCCCAGAACCGCTATACTTGCTATATAAAGGTTTGGGACTTACGATCGCCCGTTCAGCTTGCCTGTATTAAATTTTGTGTTATTTTTGAATGAAGGCGCACCAAATGTGCGTCCACTTCAGTTTGTAGACAAAATTCGCAGTTTTGCGGAGTTAACCTCGGGTGAGATACATGAAAAACTTGAATCTAAAAACCCAAAAGTTCGATCGCAACCTTGAGGACCATGTTGACTCACCTTTCATCGAAAAAAATGGCTTGCTGGAATTCAACCCCAAATTTATCGAACCCGAATTTTTAACAACCTGGACCTTTGAAACACACCTGTACGACGAACAAGTTGCGATCGACCACTTTGTCATCACATTTCCCAGCCGCACCCAACTCGAAAAATACGCCGAATCTTTTTACCCCTTCGGCGCCAAAATTGTCGAAGGCCCAGACTTGTTCCCGATTAACTTTTGTTCCACAAACATTAACGTTCCCTCCGATTTGTGGCTGCATTTAATGACCTTATTAATGCCAGCGGGCGGCTTAGTAGTATTAGATGCGCCCCACGCAGTCGGCGACCAAAAAAACCGTTTCCAGGAAGAAAGAGGATTAGCAGCAGTTCACCACGTCGCGATTCGAGTCGAAAACGTGCAGAATGCTGCTACAATATGGCAAAAGAAAAACTTCAAACCCCTGTCCGATCGAGCTTTAGATTACGGCTCATTAACCCAGTGGTTTCTGCAAAACCCCGCCGGACAAATTATCGAATTAATCGAGCGCCACCCCGGCAATAACGCCACTTTCGACTGCAAAAACATCGCAGGTTTGCGCCTGAGTGAAATCGCAGTTTAGTAAGGCAGGCATCTTGCCTGCCCCACAGTTCCCAACTTCAATTATCTCGTTCCCAGTCTCTGACTGGGAATGCCGATTTATCTCGTCCATCTCGTTTTATCTCGTTCCCAGTCTTTGACTGGGAATGCAGATTCGGAGGCTCTGCCTCCAGTCTTTTCACTAATAAAATATATGGTTGCATTAAAAATCCCAAAAGTCACTTTTCAACCCCCGACATTCAACTCACTTGAAGAAGAACGCCGCCACCGCAAACAACGTTTAGCCGCCGCATTTCGATTATTTTCCCGCTTCGGATTCAGCGAAGGAATTGCCGGACATATCACCGTCCGCGACCCCGAACACCTCGACCATTTCTGGGTCAATTCTTTTGGAATGCACTTTGGTTTAATTCGAGTCAGCGACCTAATTTTAGTCAACCACAAAGGCGAAGTAGTTGAAGGAAATAAACCCGTAAACGAAGCAGCATTTGCCATTCATTCCCAAGTCCACAGCGCCCGCCCCGACGTAATCGCAGCAGCCCACGCTCATTCTCCCTACGGCAAAAGTTGGTCGAGTTTGGGCCGCCTGCTTGACCCGCTGACGCAAGATGCTTGTTCTTTTTATGAAGACCAAGCTTTATTTGACGATTACACCGGAGTTGTTTTGGAAATCGAAGAAGCTAAACGCATCGCCAAAACTTTAGGTGAGAAAAAAGCCATTATTTTACAAAATCACGGACTGTTAACAGTAGGTCAAACAGTAGATGAAGCAGCTTGGTGGTTTATTGCAATGGAACGTTCTTGTCAAGCGCAGTTAATGGCCGAAGCCGCGGGAAAACCCATTCTCATCAAGCCAGAATGTGCGCGTTTAACACAGCAGCAAGTAGGGTCTCACCGCATGGGATGGTTTAGCTTTCAACCGCTTTATGACATGATAGTGCGCCGGGAACCCGACCTATTAGATTAGCACATGATATCTGTAGGGAAAAGGCACTGCCCTGTCCTTATATCTGTAGGGAAACGGCACTGCCGTGTCCTCTATCGAAAGCTATGTACCTCACTTACCTAAAAAATGCTGTATCTGTAGGGAAAAGGCACTGCCGTGTCCTTACTTCGGTAAATTTTACGTCATATAATGTACGTTGAATTCCCCGCCGTCAAATTCTGTTCCTGTGTGTAGTAATCACTTTAGTTTTAATTGACTAAAAGCTAAAAAGAAAACCGTCGTCCTCACTACAAACTTAATTCGGAGGGTATTGCCGGACATGATATTATAAATTTATCTTGACACAGATTCCAGCCAAGCTATCAAATCCTGTTGACTGGTAAAATCTAGCAAGATTTCTCCTAAATCATCTAATTGTTCGAGAGATAACTGCTGGATGCGAGTTTGAATTTCCGGCGAAATTTCACCAGTGCGCCGCACGAGTAGACGCAGGATTAATGCTGTTTGCCCCTCAATTATGCCTTCTTTGCGGCTTTTAATAATAGCACCGCGCTGGTCTTCAAAAAACATTTCCCGCTTTTCCAATTCCTCTAATTCCTTAAGGGTTAAATTAGTTCTGCTGGCGATGGAAAAAGCTGTTTGAATTTCGGGAATTGATGCAAACTTTTCCGGAATTTCATCGAAGAGGGGAGCATTTTTGATAAAATAAATCCAGCTTTGAATTATGTTTTCGACTTGTTCTAGTTCTTTGTTAAACTTGGGCAGTTCGACAAACACTAATTCGATTTCTCTGTTATAATACTCGAAGTTTTCTTCGAGTTCTTTAAAGACAAAATGGGTGAGAAATTTTTCGGTATTTTCAAATAAAATAAAATCTGTAATTGTTAAAGCAATCAGAGGATTTAATTTAGAGTATCCTTCCCTGGGTCTGAGTTGAGTTGCGTAGGTTTTGGCGGCATTGTACACTACCCGTTTAGTAAAAGCTTCTACATTTATTACCTGCATTTCGATAATCACAGTTTTGTTGCCTGTAATTTTGGCTTTAACATCCAGGTAAGTGTCTTTTAATCCAGTAACGCTCGGCGCGGCGTAAGGGTCAATAATTTCTAAGTCTTCAATGGTTGGCTGTGCGTCATAGAGCATAGCATTGAGGAAGCTAATCAAAATGCCTTTGCTCTGGGCCGAACCAAAGATTTTTTTGAAACCAAAATCTGTTTTAGCACTGATGAAAGGCATAATTAGTAATGGTAATTGGTAATGGGGGCGTTTAAATCACAAAAGTCCTTCCATTTCTAAATCTTCAATTATCTGCAATCCGCGGGGGTCGCCCACTCGCAAAAGTGAAGATTTAGCATCTTCCCGCACGCCCATATCTTCATCTTCTTCTAAAGCTTCAATCAGAGCATCGATCGCCCCAGCGTACACTACATTATTCGGCAATTCCCGGGCCAGTTGCCCGATCGCCCAAGCGCAGTTGCTCCGCACAGCAGATACAGAATCTCCCCGCAGCGTTTGAATCAACGGCGGAATCGCAGCAATCACCACATAGTAACCAACTTTTGCCATTTGACCCAGAGAACTCGCCGCCCACAAACGCACCGCCGAAATATCAGTCGAGAGAGCATCAATTAAAGATGGCAAAGCGCGGTGGTCCCTGCAATTTCCCAGGGCCCAAACTACCCCTTTGCGAACGTAACCGTTCCAGTCGCAGTTAAGCTGAAGAATCAGGGGTTCCACAGCATCGGGGCTCGGATTTCGCCCCAACGCATAAGCCGCGCTCACCCGCACCAAGGGGCAACCGTCTCTCAACAAATTAATTAAATGCGAAATTGCTCGATCGTCCTGCAGTTCGCAAAAAGCCCGCGCCGCAATCATCCGGTGCTGAGGTTCCGGGGATTCCAGCAAAGGCAGCATTTCCTCAGGATCTGGCAGCGGGGGTTCGGATTCGTCAAATTGATCCAAAGGGCTTTCCAGTTCCGTGTCAGTATCAAGGGCGTTGGAATAGTCGTTATTGTGCATAAAAAAACTTTACCGCACTGAGGAGGCTCCTCAGCAAGTCAGACAACGGTCAACAGCAAGTAGGATAATAGCTGCTAAAAGTATAGTCATCTATTACATGACATGGGAGGCATCGCGCCCCTCCCCTTTCGCTTTTACTTTGAGCGGATTAACCCGCCTGGGCCCAACTACGCCCACGACCTATCCCATTGCTCAACGCTTTTGGGAGTGCTTTTCGCATGATATTGTAAGACCCATTAACATCAGCATTAATTAACAAACCCTCTGCCGTTTTGTACAAACCTCTGTGGATGCGTTTGCCAGTAAATTCCACGCTGTTGGCATCGCTCTCGCCGTAAACAGGAATCGGATCTAAAGAAAGGAAGTTGGAGGCTGAAGTATAGGATTCTTCCTGTATTATTACTTCAATCCCAGCCAAAACAGCTTTGTATTCCAACATCTGAATTAATCGAGCGTGCGGAATGCTGACCAATTTTTGATTGTTCTGCTTGCCTAAGTTAATGCAGTTTTTCCACTGCACATTTTTGCCAATTACTAATGTCCCAATCTGACCCTCGCTCAAAATATCGATAATCAGCCTGCTAGTATGGTGTAAGTAGTTATCGACTTTTTGATTGATCCAGCGAGTGAGGCGCACAATTTTTGATGAGGTTTTAAGATTGCCTTTCAATTGAGATTGTAATTGGGATTTGCGCTTGTTGTAGAACTGATTGATGGATTTTAGCGGTCGCCCGTTAATCAGTAGGGGGATAAAGCTTGGTTGATTTGATGTTAGCGCTACTAAGTTATTCATTCCGAGATCGATACTGGCTACCGATGCAGAGTTCTCTCGATCTCGGGCGGGTTCCTGTTCATTGTAAATTACCTCGCTTACGTAACAATTGCATTTGGGAACTACTCTTACTTGACAAATTCGCTCGGGCTTGACAGTTGTTTTAATCGATATTTCTGTCCCTGAAACTTTGATAATTCCTTTTTTTAATTGTTTGCTGCTAATTGCTTGCACTGTATAAACGAGAATATTTCGCCCCTTAACTTTATCTTTGTACTTCGGTAGTTTTGGGCGGACTGTAAATTTTGTCGGTTCTTTGTTGTAAGCTTTGAGAGCCTCGAAAAAACCTTGCCAGTTTTTGTCCAATATCATCAAAATTTGTTGGCTGACTTTGGCAGGTAGTGCCTGATATGCTGGATGGGATTTCATCAAATTAGCCATCTGATTGTAAGTGAGATATCCCCAGCCGTAGAGGAAGTTTTGGCGAAGGACGTAGTTAGCAGCGTTGTAGAGATTTTTGGATTGCCACGAAGCGTTATCGAGTTCGGCAAAACGGTGTTCTGTTTGCTTAATAATGTGCCTTTCTGCTAGTTGCATGGTTGAGTCTGGGTTCCTTAATTTTGCTTTCCACGACTCGCCATGCGGTTGTGTAGAGTCATGCCTATTGCCTTGGCGCAGTCAGGTAGTATCATTTGGTCTTGCTGACCACAGGATACTACTTTTGTCCACTAATACTTATAAACTTAATGAAGTTTTACAATACCAATAAAAGTATTCCGAGGGAGGAGTGAAGTCCTCATGTAGTTCATAGTGAGGAGTTCACTCCTCCATA
This sequence comes from Microcoleus sp. AR_TQ3_B6, assembly GCF_036702785.1. NCBI lineage: Bacteria > Bacillati > Cyanobacteriota > Cyanophyceae > Oscillatoriales > Microcoleaceae > Microcoleus > Microcoleus sp. AR_TQ3_B6. The sequence continues at coordinate 79,069 of NZ_JAUBVJ010000023.1, forward strand.
AAGTTCTCCGTCAAGACTTAAGTCCCCATAAAGTCACGAAGTTTTCAGCTTCTTTCTGTATCAGGACTCTTCCTCCTTACTACAAACAGTACCTTTTATTTTTCAAAGAGACTTGAGCATCGAGATCGAATGACTTTGATAGCCTAATTTTTGATAGAGATTCAGCGCAGGCTGATTGCTCAGAAATACTTGCAAACCAATTTGCCGATCGCCCCTTTCCCGCGCCCAATTTTCAGCATGAATAACTAAAGCTGCACCGACTCCTAGACGGCGATGTTCCGGTGCTACGTACAGCAAAAAAATGTGAGCGTAACGTTCTCCGGTGGTTTGGTCGATCGCATTTCCCAACCACAAACATCCGACAACCGATTGGAGATTTTGGACTTGAGATTGGGGATTGAGATACTGCGAGGGAAGCACCGGCAAAATTTCTGCCTCCAACTGGCTGTTTTTCTGGCACTCTACCCACCAAACCGGCGTCTGGTTAGAAAAATACTGCTCGACAGTTTGAGCCAAATGTCCCAATTCCCCATCCGGGTAAAGCTCTCGGTAAGTCCGGTGCATAAACTTTACCAGTTTTGCTCGATCGAGTCCCGATCCCGATCGCAGCCCGTAGCCCGGTATTAGTTGAGCAGACATCACCTCACCGAACACTGAGAGCCCAATAATTTAGCCCCAAGAAAATTGGATTCACCACTGCCGCTTGCTTTTGGGGGATCGCTTCCTCAATCGGTGCCGGGGCAGCCATGTCAGCCGGCAAAAAGATGCGAGCGCTGACTGCTACCAGAGCCACAAAAAATACTAATATCGCTATGAATGGAGCAATGTATTGACGAAGGATAGCCATAACCGCACAAACTTGATTCTTGAGTTGATATTATCAAGTGTACCATACAAATCTTGTCAGCTATAATAGCTGATCGGACACTTAGCTCAAGAAGAGAGCGATCGCCCATACCAACAAACACAAAATATAATATTATGAGTGCCTCGCCTGCTGTTTATGAAGCTTTGGCTAAGTCAATTGTTTTTTTGAATCAAAAACCGAACGCGCAAAATGAAGTTTCGCGTTTCCTGGATAATAATCGCTACTATATCGATCGCATATTCGACGACCCCGAAACCGGCTTTTATGCGATCGGCTTCGGTTCATCCGATCCCCAACAACCGCCAGTCCTCGTATTCCGAGGTACAGATTTCATCGACGGCGAAGCTATATTTTCCGACTCCCGGGACATTGGTTTACCCGAATTTGAAAAAAACAAAGATAATATCCAAAACTGGCTGACACAAATCGGTCAAGATACTGGTAAAAACCCCAGCAAGTTATTGCCCGATGTCATCGGTCACAGTTGGGGCGGAGCTGTCGCTCAAATTGTAGGGACCGAATACCCATCTATTACCGGCGATATCTTTACTTTCAACTCTCCGGGAGTGTCAGCGAGTACATTCAACACTTTTCGGAGAAATCTCAGCAGATTCGGCAACAAAAATGTCAATCACTACATTGTCAGCGGAGATTTGGTCACCTTGTTTGGCGAAGCATTTCTGCCGGGAAAAGTATTTCTCCAAACTTTTACAGACCCTAGTATTAATCCCTTAACTGTTTTGGCAAAACATCGAACTGAAAATTTGTTAACTAATCCGCCCGCGGATTTTTTCCAGAGGCAAATTTCTGTAGAACAATTAAACAGTCCCGAGTTTGCTTATAACAACGACTCAGATTTTAACGAGTTTATCGCTGCGATGAATTTTGCCCTGCCCAATGTGTCAGTAGCCATCAGAACCCGAGCGGGTGCAGAGAGTTTGAGAACAGCACCAGAATTTTCTTTTGTGCAGTTAATCAGACAAATGCAATTCGGTTTAGCTCCCTTGCAACCGAATTATCTATCAGGCGACGCTCGCAACAATACTGCTACCGGGGGCCCTGGAGAGGATACAGTTATCGGCAACGGCGGTAACGATACTCTCAGAGGCAATCGAGGTAATGACAGCATCACCGGTGGTAATGGCGACGATTTCTTGTACGGCGGCAGAGATAACGATTATTTAGAGGGCGACGACGGAAACGATTTGATTTCCGGCGAGTTTGGCAACGATTTTTTAATTGGCGGCGCGGGGCGCGATCGCTTTGTATTGGAATCCGGCGGCGGAGCAGATGTGATTGTAGATTTTCAAGATAGTGAAGATTTAATTGTACTGTCGCGCGGTCTAACTTTTCCTCAAATTAGAGTAACCCAAGGTGTTGACGGAGCTTTAATTACTATCCCGATTACTGGGGAAATTCTTGCAACTCTTAGAGGCGTAGTGGCAAGCAATCTTACGCGGGTAGATTTTGTATAATAGCTTTAGTGCGAGAATTTTTTGTAGTTTTGCTGGCGCGAAACCGGGGTGGTTTTGTAGTGAGATAGTTTGTTAAAAAAATCTGCTCAACTTGCCCATACAAAGCAAGTAAAACTAGCTGATTAATATGGTTAATAAACGGAGTTTATTGTAAAATTAGTTAAGTAGCTTAAACACTAATTCCCAATCTAACGACAGGAAATAAAAAAATATGCCCTCCTCGCCCGCCGCTTACGAAACAATAGCCAAGCAAGTTGTTTACATAGATAACAACCCCCTGTCTCAAACTTTAGTTCAAACGGGTTTGAGCGCTGCGGGCTACCAAATCGATCGCACGTTTGACGATCCGGGAACTGGATTTCACGCGATCGGCTTAATTTCCACGACCCCAGACAAACCGCCCGTTTTAGTATTTCGCGGCACCGACTCGATCGTAGATGATGCTGCAAACTCAGACAAGCGCGGCGTCGGTTTCAACCAATTTGAAGCCAACAAACAAGCCTTAGGAAATTGGCTGACACAAATCAGTCAAGATACAGCAAAAAACCCCAGCCGCTTGCCCCCCGATCTTCTCGGACACAGCTTGGGCGGTGCTTTAACGCAGCTAGCCGCAACTGAATTCACATCTGCGATCGGAGATGTTGTCACCTTCAATTCTCCCGGAGTTAGTCAGAGCACAGTCAATACCTTTAAGCAGAAAGCCGGCGCCGGAAAAAATGTAACTCACTACATAGTTAGCGGCGATTTTGTTAGTTTGGGAGGAGAAGCTTTTCTACCCGGAAAAGTAGTTTTTCAAACATATACAAACCCGATTATTAACCCGCTACTTGTCTTGGACAAGCACACCCAAAGCGGTTTGTTAAGTGCTCCTCCTCCCGGTTTAACTCAGACAGAAATCTCGGTTGACCAGTTGAACCGCCCTGATTTCACTTTCACAGATTCCGATTATTTAGAGCTGTTAGGTGGCTTAGACTTTGCACTGCCGGCCTTGGGAGCATCCCTGCGATCGCGCAGCAGTTTAGAGCAATTAAGAAGCGCTCCGGGAACCTCCTTTTTAGGAAACGTTGTGGCAATGAAAACTGCTCTCGATTTATCGCAAGCTAACCAATTACTAGGCGACGATGCCAACAATACAGCCTCAGGTTTTGCAGGGGACGATATTATCATTGGCAATGGGGGAAACGACACTCTCAGCGGCAACAAAAACAACGATATTATCAGCGGTGGCGCCGGCAACGACCAGCTATTTGGCGGCAAAGGGGATGACAATTTGAACGGTGGAGAAGGAGACGATACGCTGATTGGGGGAGCGGGTGCGGATATCTTAATTAGTGGCACTGGACGCGACGTATTGGTGTTAGCAGCAGGCGCCGGTACAGATACATTTATAGACTTCCAAAAGGGTCAAGATTTAATTGGTTTGAGCCGAGGTTTGAGCTTCAACCAACTGAGAGTTAGTCAAGGCGATTTTTCAACGGCGATCGAAATTGCCAGTAACGGCGAAGTTCTTGCGAATATTCTCGGCCTTTCAAGGAGTCCGCTAACAGCTAGTGATTTTATTTCAATTTAGTTGGTAACTGGCAATAGAGATCTTCGGTAGGGACACAACATGGTTGTGTCCTGATTTTATCTTAGAAACGCCACACAGAGTTTATAGTCATTCCATGATTAAAAACATCCATATTCCTGCTGGGGCGGGTTCACCGAAATCTCGAAAAAGTAGTGCAGACATTCGTAAACCCGCCCCGCCCGGCTCTTATAATTATAGCGACCGGACTTGATATTAATCGAAATCGTCCAGTCCAGGCCTGGGCATGGATGCTATTTTTTTCTCATCTTCTAAGGGCAGAAAGAAAATGGTTAGCATACCGGGAATCACAGCCAGCGCGCTCATCAAAAAATAATTTTGATAGCCGAGATTCGCCTGCAAGTAGCCGCTAAAAACGCCCGGAATCAGCACTCCTGCGGCCATAAAAGCCGTTGTAATTGCATAGTGAGATGCTTCGTATTCAGGGCGGACAGTCCGCATCAAGAACACTGTATAGGCAGCTACGCCAAGTCCGTAAGTAAATTGCTCGATCGAATTTACAGCATAAGCCCATTCAATCCCCGGTTGATTGATTGCCAACAGCCAATACAGCACGTTAGTTGAATTTTGCAGAATTGCCGTCGGCCACATCCATTTTTTCAATCCTTGTTTTGCAATTAAATAGCCCCCTAGCAAACCTCCAATTAACAGAAACATTACCCCGATCGTACCCGATAACAGACCCATGTCCGATGTAGAAACTGCTAATCCTCCTTTCTCCACTTTATCCATTAAAAATGGCGGAGCCATTTTAAACGTTAAGGCATCGCCTAACCTAAAAATTAAGACATAAGTAACAATCCAACCAATTTTATATTGCTGAAAATAAGTTTTAAATGCTTCGATAAAGCTTGTTGTTTGTTGGGGGGCGGTGGATTCCAGAGCGTAATTTCTAGGATAGGGAAGATACCACCGCTGAAACAGATATATCAGCACAAACATAATCGCACAAATCCCAAAAGCTGTCGCCCATCCGTAGTTAAGCGCAGACACGCTAAAATCCGAACCGAAAAGTGACAGCAGAATGTCTTGATATATTTTGGTGCCGCCTGTATTTCCTGTGACTAAATGCTGTTCTGCCAGTTTCCCCGCTAAGAAAACCAATACACCGCTACCGGCAATGACAGCACCTCTATAAGCCGTGTTGCGAACCCCGACAAACAAGGCTTGCTGGTCTTTATTGAGAGTGTTTAAATAAAATCCGTCAATGGCGATGTCGTGAGTAGCTGACACAAAGGCGATCGCCGTAAAGATAACAAGCGATATAATAATCGGTGCCGGCGTCAATACACCAAAAGCGAGGAAAGCAAACAGAAAAGCACAAATGATTTCGGTTGTTAAAATCCATTTGCGTTTGGTGGAATACAAATCAACAACTGGCCCCCACAAACCTTTTAAAACCCAGGGAAAAGACAAAAGACTTGTCAATCCGATGAGCTCGTTGCTGGTTCCCATACCTTTCAAAAAAATCACCGACATTAAATTAACGACGGTGTAAGGGAGACCTTGAGCGAAATACAATACTGACACCCACAATCCAGCGTTTTGCTTTTTTTCCATTGCAAAGATATTTTGGCGAGTTACTTATCTAATTTACTGAGTGCGATCGACAATTCCGGTCTATTCAACCCCTGGCATCACAGTATATGTCATTCCGATACCAGCGGCAGCCATATAAATAGTGTATGTTAGCATCATTCTGACTCACAAATATTTTCATTTTTGGAATAAGCCTGCAATAATTTTTCTTCCTTAAAATGAACGAGGTAAGCGCGAACATTTTTGTCCCAGTCAGAAGTGTCATAAGTTCGCAGCAGTTCCAAAGCACTTTGTTCTATCTGATATGCAGTTTGTGGACTATTCACCGGACGTTCTGGACTGTCAGGATTAACAACAATTAAACCTGCATCTAGAAACTCATGCACCGTCTGGCGGCGCACAGTTTCCCGCGTATTTGGTGCATATTTTTTACTGTACTCCTCCTCCATAAATTCCATAATTGGTGTTATTCCCAGAAGTGGAGATTTCGCCGATTCCCAAGCATCCTTTGGCTTGAGGTCAAGCAAAGCCAGAAGGGTTAAGGCGGAACGTTCGTTAAGCTGACCTTTGGGAAAACCCAGCGCTGCAAGTATTTCTAGAGATTCATCAATACGGTTCTTGATTGTCATTGGGCTATTTTCTAACGGATTGGTCGCCTTCAGCAGTTGTCTCTCGACAAGTCGATCCAGTTCCCGCTGTGTAGGAAATATTTCTCTTATTTGAGCGCCCAGTAAAAATAATTGCTCTACAGTAGGATACTTCAAATTGCGTAAATCCGTAGCATTAACTTGAGTGTGTCCGTTGAACAGTCGGAAAAACGCATCTACCAAACTCGAATTTAGATAAACGGCCAATCCCCGCGCCAGGGTGAGGTCTAATCCGCGTCCCTGTTGGTGAAAGTAATTCAAATGGTTCTCAAAACCAACGCGAGAACTATTAATTTTATTGGCATCCCAGACAACTGCAACAATTCGCTTTTTCTCTTCCTTTGAGGAGAAGCGCTTGCTCAAAACATAATGTTCGTTAGGTACGAGGAGTGCAGCCGTTTTTTCTGTGACAGCTAAAGCTTGATGCTTTCTCGTTGCGGTGGGATATTCCACACCGCCAGCCGAGAAGTGTGCGGGATAAATCAGCGGAACTGTACCGTTTTCTGGTTTTAGCCGCAAGTCAGAGCGAACACGAAAATCTACAACTTTTCCGGTGGAAACTGTTAAGCCTAATTCCTCTAGGGTGCAAGTAAATTGAGCTATTTGCTCGACTACTTTCTGGCTGAGAGAATCCGGTAGAATCCGAATAAATTGGTCGGAATCTTGGGGATTAATTAGGGCGGTATAGGGCAGTTGGTGAGACAAAAACAGGTCGTCGCCCGCGCTGCTGCTTGAGGTAATTAGTACAGTATCTGGCTGTTCTATTTGTTTGGTGGCGCGCACAATAATAGTTTCTTGCAGCACCGCATCGTCGCGAAATGGCAACTGTCGGGATTCAAAGATGTGTACTTGGCGTAAAGCCATCATTTGAAGGAATACTTTGCGGAAGTCTCGAAAGTATAAACCGTTGCAAAAGCTGCGGGGAGTAATCGATACTAATTCACCGTTTGGTTTGAGCAGGTGAGCGGCCGCAACTGTGAAGCCAGCGTAGAGATTGCTGGTTTCTAGTCCTATAGAACGCAGCAAGGTTCGGGCTTGGGATTTAGCGTCTATCTTGGCATAGGGAGGATTGATTATTGCATGGGTAAATTCCCGTTTTACTGATTGTGTAAATAGATTGGGCTGCAACATATCGGCGCTGTCTTGAATAAAATCAATTTCGCGAACCTCACAGGTAAAAGATATCTCAAAACGCTGACATTCTATACTGCACAATTCTAAAGTTTGCTTGAGGTATTCTATCAAAATAATGTCAATTTCATAAGCTGTAACGTGCAGGCTGTGCGGTTTGTTTGGGCGCTGGCAAAGCTCGCAAACAACGGCTGCTAACAGGGAACCAATTCCTGCACCGGCATCTAAAAGCGATATATCGGGACAGTTGAATTCAAACATTCCCGCCATCAAACTTGCGACGGAGGAAGGTGTTAAAAATTGTCCCTTTTCTCCTCTCTGGCTTTGCTGCAACTTTCGGGTTGCTTCTTGGCGCCAGCCATCTACTCGATCGAGTAAATTGCTGTCAGGTGGCAGGGCTAGGGTTTGAAAGTGCGGTAGTATCATTTGTTCAAAAAGTGCGATCGCCTATTCAGTGTGTTTTCGCCAAAATAGGATTAGTATTATTGAACCGCGAAGACGCGAAGGACACGAAGGAAGAAGAAAGAAGAAGGAAGAAGAAGATAATTTTATACCGAGAAGGGTGGAAGAGGGGCGATCGGCTTTTTCTGCAAGCGTGTGTTTTGCAATACCGATTTTACTGATCTGCCTAATTAATGTGCCATTGTGCGAAAATGTCAAGCGGACGCTCAAACCAAAAGTCTGTAAAGGACTGTTAAACGCTCTCTCACACATTTCTGATGCGAAATACCAAAACATTCTTTTTGTCAAGCTTGTTCCTGATAGGCTTAACAATTAGTTTTCTGCTGACTCCTGGTTGGTTCTCCAACTTCCCGTCCCGCGCTAGCGCAACTATGCCCCCGCAAACCCAAACCGCCGAATTTCGCGCATTCTGGGTTGACGCCTTCAACCCCGGCTTCAAAACTCCTCAAGAAGTCACAAAATTGATCGCAGACGCGCAGCGGGCCAATGCCAACGCGATCGTCGCCCAAGTCCGCCGCCGCGGCGATGCTTTTTACACGAGTGCGATCGAACCCCGCACCCTCGATCCTAACGTTCCCCCCGGTTTCGATCCCCTGCAAGATTTGATTGACAAAGCCCACGCCGCAGGCATTGAAGTACACGCTTGGATGGTGACGCTGCCGGTGGTTTCGGGCGCCAAACTTCCCGCCGGTCACGTTTGGCAACAACACGGACCTTCGGCCCCAGGAAACGACAATTGGGCGATGCTGACTTACGGGGGGGAATCACCCGGTTTCCTCGATCCCGGCCATCCAGACGCCGTAGATTATACTGTTTCCGTCTATTTGGACTTGCTGAAGCGCTACGATGTGGACGGCGTACAGTTGGATTATGTGCGCTACGGCGGGCCGACTTGGGGCTACAATCCGACTGCGATCGCCCGTTTCAATCAGCAAACAGGTCGATCGGGCAAACCCGCACCTACCGATCCCGCGTGGATGCAGTGGCGGCGCGATCAGGTGACAAGTTTAGTGCGGAAGCTTTATGTAGAAAGCCTTGCGATTAAACCGCGCGTTAAAATTAGCGCCGCCACGATCGCCTGGGGAGACGGCCCGCAAAACGCTGCCGGGTGGTATCAAACGCAGCCTTACAAAGAAGTATTGCAGGATTGGCGCGCTTGGCTGGAAGAAGGGATTTTAGACATGGCGATGCCGATGACTTACCAGCGCGAGTACAAACGATCGCAAAAACTCGCTTACGACAACTGGATCGAGTTCGCCAAAGACCACCAGTACAACCGCCAAATTGCGATCGGCCCCGGCAATTACCTCAACTACATCGAAGACACCCTAGCGCAGGTTCGCCGCGCCGAACAGCCGTCTGCAAAAGGAAATCACGTAGCGGGTACGGTACTCTATTCCTACGCTAGCAGCAACGTCTACACGAATGTGGAACTGCGATCGGGCGGTAGCGGTGATTTGCCCCGCCAGCCTTGGAAATACGTTCCCCAAAGCAACGATTTGTTTTACACCGCGCTTTCTGTGCCGAGTCAATACGTTGATGCTGCGACGGGCAAAACCTATGAAACTCAGCCTGTGTGGGCGACAGCCGCAGCGGTTCCCGATATGCCTTGGAAGTCGCGGCCGACTACAGGTGCGATCGCCGGAAATTTGCAGCGGTGCGCTCAAACTTGCGACGGTGCGAGCTTGACATTGCAGTCGATCGATGCTGCTACCAAGGTGCGCCAACTGCGCGCCGATGGTAAAGGATGGTTTGGGGCGATCGAGCTTTCTCCGGGAACTTATCAGTTGAAAGTTGACGGAAGTCAAATTCAACAAACAGTTAATGTTGTCGCTGGTGAAGTAACAAAAATCAATCTCGGAGCATCTTAACTCGTCTACTCGTTACCAGGCTCTGCCTGGTAACGCAGATCCGGAGGCTCTGCCTCCAATTTTGATAAAAGCTTCCGAGGCAGAGCCTCTAGATATCGGTTCCCAGGGAGAGCCTAGGAACCTGTTAAGTCACCAAAATCAATTTCGGAGCATCTTAACTCGTCTACTCGTTACCAGGCTCTGCCTGGTAACGCAGATCCGGAGGCTCTGCCTCCAATTTCGATAAAAGCTTCCGAGGCAGAGCCTCTAGATATCGATTCCCAGGCAGAGCCTGGGAACCAGTTAATATCATAAGCTAAAATAAAATTATCCCACATCTAATTATAAATTTATCAATCGAGATATGCTAACAACAGACGCTGCTTTCACCCTCCGTAAATGGACAGTTAAAGAGTATCACAAACTGGGAGAAATGGGATTTTTTCACCCAGAGGAACGAGTCGAATTACTTTCAGGAAATATCATCAAAATAAGTGCAAAAGGAACTGCTCACACCTCCTCTTTAGGGCGTACAGATAGATTGCTGCAAAGCCTTTTTGCAAATCTGGCGTGGGTACGAATGCAAGATCCGATCGCCCTTGATGACGATTCTGAACCCGAACCGGATATCGCGGTAGTCAGAATCGATCCTTTTGACTATGCGACTCACCATCCGACTCCCTCAGAGGTATATCTCATTATCGAAGTGGCAGATAGCAGCTTAACTTTCGATCGCGAAATTAAAGCCAAAATTTACGCGCGATCGGGAATTGCCGATTATTGGGTGCTAAATGTGGGCGATCGACAACTGCACGTTTTTCGAGAACCTACTGAAAATGGCTATCAAAGCGAAGTAATTCTTGGGGAAACTGCGAGCATTTCACCGATCGAATTTCCCGCTTTCAATATCGCAATTCAGGCAATGTTGCCGCCTCTGGTATCACATTGAAAACTGTTGTATCAATTGTCTTCGTTTGTGAATTATGTTTTTTTTATTAACCGCAGAGGGCGCAGAGGGCGCAGAGAAAGAGAATAGAAGAGATAGAGATTGAGAGAATGGCTTTTCTCTTATTCTTCAGTCGGGCTATTCTTCTCTTCCCTTCTCTATTCCTAATCGCTTTCTAGAAGGCTTGCCAGCAAAGCTTGCTGAGCGTGCATCCGATTTTCTGCCTGATCCCAAACGCGCGATTGACTCCCTTCCATCACTGCATCGGTAATCTCTTCATCCCGGTGTGCGGGCAAACAGTGCAATACAATTGCATTTTTATCTGCTAACTTCAGCAATTGTTCATTTACCTGATAGGGTTCAAACAAAGGAATCCTGACTTTTGCTTCCTCTTCCTGTCCCATACTCGCCCAAACATCTGTATAAATCACTTGAGAATTCTTAGCAGCCGCTTCTGCATCACCCGTCACAGTAACTTCGGTTTTTCCCTGTGCAATTGCCTTAGCTTTTGCCACAATATCAAGATTCGGACCGAACTCTTCAGGACAAGCAATTCTGACATTTATCCCGGTCATTGCACAGCCCAACATCAGCGAATTTGCCATGTTGTTACCGTCGCCCAAATAAGTCAGGGTCAATCCTTCTAGCTTGCCAAAACACTCTTTTACTGTCATTAAATCCGCCAGCACTTGACATGGGTGTTCGTCATCTGTCAGCGCATTAATTACAGGAATTTTTGCATAATCTGCAAAAGTTGCTAAATCCTTTTGCTCGAAAGTCCGAATCGCCAAAATGTCTAAATACCTGTCTAAAACCCTTGCTGTATCTACTAAAGGTTCGCCGCGGCTGACTTGTGTAACGTTGGGATTGAGGTCAATCACTTGCCCTCCCAATTTATACATTGCTACCGTAAAACTTACCCGCGTTCGCGTTGAAGCTTTGGAAAATAACAAGCCGAGAACTTTATTGCGTTTCAGCTTGACCATTCCCGATTTTAAACTGGCTGCTAGATCCAGCAAATAATTTAATTCGTCAATGCTTAAATCTGCCAGACTTAATAAATCTCGCCCTTTTAAGGAATCCATGCTTTCCCCCACACACAAATTTTTAACTTTGTCTTAAATCTTAGCCCGCAGAGGCGGGTTTTGTTTCTGCAACCCCTAGTTGACTCCGCCCAAAAACGGATACTGTGCCGCGTACACTCCTGAGGGTCGATATTAAAATTTTAGACTCAAGTTCAAGCTCCCACATTCTATGCTGCAAGTAAATCTAAAATCTAAAATCTAAAATCTAAAATCGACTGACATCTGCGGGTAAGGTTTATGCGGGCAATTGCTCGATCGCGCGATCGATCGAATCGCAACCTTGTTCAACCGTTTCTACCACAGCCAACACGCCCCGCAATTCCCCAGCGCCCGGGAAACCCTTAGCATACCAGGTTAAGTGCTTGCGCGCTTGGCAGACACCGCTGTCACCTTTATATTCCCACAAAGCCCGCAAATGTTCCTTAGCACATTCGAGGCGTTCAATTGGTGTCGGAGCTATCTTTTCCACACCAGTTTTCAAGAAATAATCAACTTCTCCCACCAAAAAAGGATAGCCCAAAGTTCCCCGCGAACACATCACTCCGTCGGCGCCGGTTTCTTCCAGACATCGCATCGCTGCTTCCACTGAAAAAATATCCCCGTTAGCAATAACTGGAATCGATAAAACTTCTTTCACTCGGCGAATCCACTCCCATTTTGCCGGGCCGGTGTAACCTTGCGATCGAGTGCGGCCGTGCACGGTAATCATTTTTGCTCCCGCATCTTCCATCCGCTTCGCAAATTCCAAAATATTAATTTCTTTGTCCGTCCAACCGATTCTAGTTTTAACCGTGACAGGAACATCTACTGCTTCCACAACAGCCCGCACAATTGCCTCGGCCGTTTTCGGGTCTCGCAGCAGGGAAGAACCGCCGCCGTTTTTAGTAATTTTGTTAACCGGACAGCCCATATTAATATCAACAGTATCTGCTCCTTCTGCCACTGCTTTCTGGGCCGCTTCTGCCAAGAAATCCGGCCGGCAGTCAAACAATTGAATGCTAATCGGGCGCTCGTTCGGGTCAACTTCCATAATTCTCGGCAGTTGCTTCACGTAGTGCAAACCCGTAGCGTTCACCATTTCCGTGTACATCATCGAATCCGGCGCGTAGCGGCGCACCAGGCGGCGAAATACCAAATCGGTAACGCCGGATAAGGGCGATTGCAGGACGCGGCTTTTAACTTCAAAATCGCCGATTTTGAGCGGAGTTGCTAACCTTTGTTTTAATTCGGGAGATAGAGCAAGCATAGTCGATCGCACTTTTATTCTAATATCTGTATATTATACTACACTTCAGATAGTTAACCGTTGTTAACTATATTTTTAGCCGATTATTGAGTGACAGCTAAAAGTATATTTAACCTGACCAAGAATTTCAAAGGTGGTACCCGCCACGTGATTTATCCGTGGAATCAATCCAAAATCTCAAATCTAAAATCCTCAAGAAAGAGCATTTATCCGTGGGGTCAATCTAAAATCTAAAATCTAAAATCTAAAATCGATTGACCGCAATCCCTATTTTACAGATCGCGATCGCCCGAATTTGAATATTGTTAAACCCGGGCCCAAAGCCCAACCTCGAGCGCATTTAAAACTCTGTCCCGCTGCTGCTAGACTTTCGATCTATCTATGGGGTGTTGCGCTCGATCGGGGATCTACCTAGTAAGAGTATTGCCCAAGTCATATTTTTGTTGTTTAATTCTGCCGAGTGCTTTGGCTGCCTTCGGCGCAGGCTGCCTTCAGACGACTAATGCTTAAATTTATTGGGATTCTGCAAAAGCCTTACATCAGATCGTTTTAAACTACAATTGGTGGATTCCTGACGACCCCGATCGAACATTAAAAAAATTGTAGAGAATTCCTATGGACGCCGCAGCACTCTGGCAACGCTATCAAGACTGGCTTTACTATCACTCTGGATTGGGACTTTACCTCGATATCAGCCGCATGGGATTCGACGACGCTTTCGCAGCAGCACTGAAGCCCAAATTTGACAAAGCTTTCAAAGACATGGCAGCTTTAGAATCAGGTGCGATCGCCAATCCCGACGAAAACCGCATGGTGGGCCACTACTGGCTGCGAAACCCCGATTTAGCTCCCACTCCAGAATTAAAACAAGAAATAGTCGAAGGGATATCACAAATCGAAACATTTGTCAAGAAAGTTCAAAACCGCGATATTAAACCGCCCTTTGCTCCGCAATTTACCGACATAATTTCGATCGGCATCGGTGGTTCCGCCCTGGGCCCCCAATTTGTCGCCGAAGCTTTATCCCCAGACATTCCGCCCCTAGCAATTCATTTTATCGACAACACGGATCCGGCGGGGATCGATCGAATTCTCAACAAAATCAAAGACAAACTCCCCAGCACCCTAGTAATTACCATCTCCAAATCCGGCGGCACCCCCGAACCCCGCAATGGCATGATAGAAGTTCAAAAAGCCTTCGCCGCCCAAAAACTCGACTTCGCCAAACAGGCAGTTGCCATCACTGGATGTGACAGCAAACTAGACAAATTAGCCAAATCCGAAGGCTGGATTGACAGCTTCCCGATGGCCGACTGGGTGGGAGGACGCACTTCGGAACTCTCAGCAGTAGGACTTTTGCCAGCAGCTTTGCAAGGCATCGACATTCGGGCCATGCTCGACGGCGCTAAAGTGATGGACGAAGCTACCAGAATTCCCGACATTAAAAACAATCCCGCCGCCCTGTTAGCCATGAGTTGGTATTTTGCCTGCAACGGACGCGGCGAAAAAGACATGGTAGTTTTGCCTTACAAAGACTCCCTGCTATTGTTCAGCCGCTATTTGCAGCAATTAGTCATGGAATCTCTAGGCAAACAGCAAGATTTAGACGGCAACACAGTTCATCAAGGAATCGCAGTTTACGGCAACAAAGGCAGCACCGACCAACACGCCTACGTCCAGCAACTGCGAGAGGGCGTGCCGAATTTCTTCCTAACATTTATCGAAGTTTTGCAAGACAGGCAAGGCATTTCCCCAGAAGTAGAAACAGGCGTCACTTCGGGAGATTATTTGTCTGGTTTGTTGCAGGGAACTCGACAAGCTTTGTACGAAAATCACCGAGATTCCATTACTGTTACAATTCCCCAAGTCAACCCGGAGATAGTAGGAGCATTAATCGCCCTCTACGAAAGAGCCGTAGGTTTTTACGGTTCCTTGGTGAATGTGAATGCCTATCACCAGCCAGGGGTTGAAGCAGGCAAAAAAGCGGCCGCGGCTGTATTGGACTTGCAGCAACGGGTACTGCAAGTGCTCAAAGACGCCCAAAAACCTCTGTCTGTCTCAGAAATAGCCAAAAAAGCAGGAAAGCCAGAGCAAATCGAGACAATTTACAAAATTCTGCGGCATTTGGCAGCAAACGGGCGCGGCGTAGCTTTGGAGGGAACATTAGGGCAGCCTGCTACTTTAACAGCAAGTTATAAACAGAATTAAACAGTAGAATTAAAAATTAAAAGTGAAATTAGTCACTTTTAATTTTTAAGGTTTAATTTTTAAATTCCCCTCATGCCCTTGACGATTCTGGTTGCTGACGACGATTTCGCGACTCGCTTGTCGATTACCGATTATCTGGAAATTACCGGATACTCTGTAATCCCTGCTGAGAATGGCAAAGAAGCTTTAGGTTTGGTAGAGGAATTTCAGCCCCACTTGATTGTTACCGACATTACAATGCCGGAGATGGATGGCTACGAATTCGTGCGGCGAGTTCGGACTCGTCCCGCTTTCCGCTTGCTGCCGGTGATTTTTTTGACGGAACGCACGAGCACGCAGGAACGGATTCGCGGCTATCAGATGGGGTGCGACAATTATCTGGCTAAGCCTTTTGAACTCCAAGAATTGGGGGCGGTAATTCGCTCTTTGCTCGATCGCTACGCTCTAATCGCTCAGGCACCGTCTCATTCCCCAAAACCAGAACCGACGCCAACAGAGGCACGCAGCAGAGCCAACAGCCAGCCAGAATCGGATTTTTTTACTCAAAAGTCAGAAAGCGACGATTCCCTACGGGATAGCTCCGCCGCGCGTGCACCGACAAGCCAAAATGCTCCGAGTTTGACTCAGCGAGAGCGAGAAGTGCTAGATTTGCTGACAGAAGGTCTTTCTAATATTCAAATAGGCGATCGGCTTCACCTCAGCCCTCGAACTGTCGAAAAGCACGTCAGCAGCTTGTTCAGAAAAACAGAAAGCAACAACCGAGCAGAACTCGTTCGCTTTGCGATGGAACACCATTTAGTCAGTTGACACTCCGGGCGCCTGAAGGCGCGAGGATTCTTGAGGAATTTCTACCTCAATTTCCCTATTTCTAGAGTTCCCA
>NZ_JAUBVJ010000024.1:0-34302 GCF_036702785.1 Microcoleus sp. AR_TQ3_B6
GAAGGAAGAAGGAAGAAGGAAGAAGGAAGAAGGAAGAAGGAAGAAGGAAGAAGGAAGAAGGAAGAAGGAAGAAGGAATTTTTTGTTTTAACTGACCAACAATAAAAATTATTTAATTCTCAATCTTTCTTTACTTCTTCCCTCTTCCTCCTTCGTTTTTTTTAAGACCGCGATCGAAATTCAATCACATCTTTCTTAATAGTTATGTCTTTATGGCCAAAAAAGTCCTGTCCTAGCAGTCCGATATCTAGCGACGGCGAGATTGCCACAACTAGATTGTTAATCGCCAGACCACCTGCTTCCATAGAAGTCACGCGACCGACGGGAAAAGTAGCCACTCCGTTCGGAGTTAGTGCTTCCACTGTTCCCTGGGGAACAACGGCCAAGGCTTTAGCCATTGCTGGTGTAATTACTGTGCCACTAGCTCCCGAATCTAGCATCATCTCGAACTTTTGTTTGCCGTTAAATGTGACTTCTATGACCGGGATATTAGCCTTTCTGCGTTTAATTTTTGCCTGAAATACTCCAGACTTGGTCGCCCCCGTGGCGGGAGTCGCTCCTTCGGGGAGAAAACCGCAGACTGATTGGCTGAGGTTGAGCGTTCGGCCTGACGAACTGCGCATGAAGCATCCCTCAATTTCTTGAGCCACTGCTCGCGAGGAGTTGGCAACAGTCCCTACTAAAATTGAACTGCTCAGAGAAATAACTGCTGTTAAAACCAGTAACGGTTGGCGCAGTTTTTGAGGGTTCTGTAGATGCTGGTATAAGTTTGAGAGTAAAGGCAAGGGAGATTTGCTAGCCATAGTTTGGTTAAACGCTGTAGCTCGATCGTAACAGCGAGAACTGCCTTTTGGTATAGATTTAGACTTTGGGCCCGTCCTCATCAGCAGCAGGCAGATAAATTGCTGGCGCGGGGGGAGATGGAGAGAGTAGGAGATGCCGAGAGTGGGGAGTGGGAGAATTTGCACATATTGCTTTTTGATTACCTGTTGCACTTATGCCTCTGACCTCCGGCATAAGTGCATAAGTGCCTTCATACTTTGATTGGTTTGGAGCAACTGACTCATATTTGAGAAAGAACCCCGACCCAATCAGGGAGGAGAGCCAGTAAGAAGCAACTCCGATCAAATCGCAACAAAGCAAAGTGGTCATTTGCTGAGTTCCATTCTTTCATTGACTACAAAGCATTGTTAAATGGCGGTTTGGCAGTAAAGGTATTGGCAGACTATACGAGCCAATCCTGTCCCAAATGCGGACACAGGTCGCGAGAAAACCGACCTAACAAAGGTCTAGATTTCCAGTGCCAATGTTGCGGCTATAAGCTTCATGCAGATTTGGTGGGTGCCAGAAATATTGCACTCAGAGCGTTACTCATTCGGCAAGACTCGATGAGTACGGGGCGTTTTTGGGCCGTCCCTGATGTATCGGGCAAAGAAGCCAAAGCTAAGCGTCTTTCGAGATTCTTAGAGTTGCGGTGGAGTCCAGATACAATCCCTACCCGATAGCGTTGCAGGGTGGGGTAGTTGAAATAATATCTGTATATTACCGGCTAGCATCAAATCCCAGGCAGTGGTAAGAATTAAACCAAACGAAAGTAATTAAGGATGCCATGTCACTTTCAACTGCACAACCCGCTCTCCTAGTCCTGGCTGACGGTACTGCTTACCGCGGCTGGTCCTTTGGCGCTAAGGCTACCGTCGTCGGGGAGGTAGTATTCAATACCGGAATGACGGGCTACCAAGAAGTCTTGACAGATCCGAGCTATTGCGGCCAAATTGTAACTTTTACTTATCCAGAATTGGGCAATACGGGGGTAAATCTCGAAGACGAAGAATCCTCGCGCCCGCAAATTCGGGGTGCGATCGCCCGGAACGTATGCAGCCGCCCCAGCAACTGGCGGTGCTCGCAATCTCTGCAAGACTATCTCAAACAGTACGATATCCCCGGAATTTACGGCATCGACACCCGGGCCCTGACTCGCAAAATTCGCACGGTGGGAGCGATCAACGGCGGCATTTCGACCTTGATTCTAGACCAGGCGGAACTTTTGGAGCAAGTGCAAGATGCCCCCAGCATGGCCGGGCTGAATCTGGTTCAGGAAGTCACTACCCGCAAGGTTTACGAGTGGTCTGAAACCACGGACTCGGTTTGGGAGTTCAGTCCTACAGTCAAACCTGAAGGAGGCGAAATGTGGACGGTGGTAGCGCTAGACTTTGGGATCAAGCGCAATATCCTGCGGCGTCTGGCGAGTTACGGGTGTCGGGTCATCGTTGTACCGGCCGACACGTCGCCAGAGGAAATCCTCAAATACAACCCGGACGGCATTTTTCTGTCCAACGGCCCGGGAGATCCGTCGGCGGTAACGGAAGGGATCGCGACTGCGAAAGCTTTGTTAAAGTCGGACAAACCGGTATTCGGCATCTGCATGGGACACCAGATTTTGGGACTTTCCTTGGGTGCAGAAACTTTTAAACTTAAGTTCGGCCACCGGGGATTGAATCATCCAGCGGGTTTAACTCAGCAAGTAGAAATTACTAGCCAAAATCATGGTTTTGCGATCGACCCCGATTCCCTAGTCCCGGAAGTAGAAATTACTCATCTCAATTTGAACGATCGCACCGTAGCCGGATTGAAGCACAAAACCCTGCCGCTGTTCTCAGTCCAGTACCACCCAGAAGCCAGTCCCGGACCCCATGATGCTGACTATTTGTTCGATCGATTCGTGCAGTCAATGCGAGACAATCAGAAAGTAGTCAGCAGTAAGTAGTCCTTAGTCAGCAGTCATTAGTCAGTAGTCATCAGAGGTTGTTTGTGTCGATCGCTTCTGACTAATGACTAATGACTAATGACTAATAACTAAAAAACTGTAGACAAAAGACCAAAAAACGCCTATAATGAAGCCTCGACTTTAAGCCATATCTAGCTAGGAGGGTGTCATTCCTGAGTCATTGACCCTGACCGTTAGCCTCAGAGGCACTCGCGAAGTCAAGAATAACTATCAGTTATTTCGCCTGACTGGCCTGCTGGACGCTTTTTCTGAGGCAACTTTTCGGAAGGTACTGAGCAAATGTATTGACGAGGGCCCAAAACACGTAATTTTGGACTTGTCTCAGATAGACTTTGTGGACAGTTCAGGTTTGGGTGCACTTGTGCAACTTGTCAAAAAAGCCCAAACCTTGGAGGGGACATTGCAAATTGTCTCAAATCCCCGCGTAACTCAGACTGTTAAACTGGTTCGCTTAGAGAAATTTTTGTCTTTGCAGCCTTCGGTTGACGAGGCGGTAAAAAACGTCAAGGATGCTTGACGCCAAAGTGGATTAAATTAGCTATCCGGTTCTCAACGCTGGATAGCAAATTTTTATGGTTGTGCTGGTAAAATAAGAGCGATTTTCCCAGAAGCTGCGACAAGTCTTGCCCGTATTTCCCCCGATGCTTCGATCGGATGGTGGATGGGGAGTAAAATATGGGTGGCGTGGCAAAAACGCGGAAAAATGGTATAAGAAGTAGAGCATCCTTCTAGAGTGTAAAAAGCCTTTTTTAGGAGTGCGATCGTCGCGCAAAGCTTTGCCTATATATCTCGCTTCGTACTCTGAGAGCGAAGACTCCTGTGAAAGCTATAATTTCTGAAGTGACGAAAGATGAAATAAGTAAGTGACTAGAAAGACCAAGCTGTGCGGAAGTTTTATTTAAAAAAGTATGTTGCCGATCGCAGATGACGGACTCAAACTGAGTCTGACGGATATCAGTTTAAATCGAGTGCATCCTGCGAGGGTTACACCAGCAGAAATAGAAAGAATTTCGCCCGCAGCCTGGGCATATTTGGGAGATGCAGTATACGAACTCTACATTCGGAGTTGGTATTTAATGCCGCCCAGAAGATTGCAAGCTTATCATGAATTGGTGGTTGGGCAAGTACGAGCCGAAACTCAAGCGCGTCACTTACGATCGATCTCTCCATACTTGAACAGTACAGAATTAGCCATTGTCAAGCGCGGCCGCAATGCCGCAGCGTGCCGTTCCAAGCGAGCAGATCCAGAGATATACCAACAAGCCAGCAGCTTAGAAACTTTGATCGGATACTTGTACCTCACCGATCCCGAAAGATTGACCGAGATTCTGGCACTTTTAGAACTTGAGACTTAAAAGATTTAGCAGTTAAGAGTTGGGAATGAGGAGGGATTAATTAACAACCCTTGCACGGCGGCTAAGTTAAAAAAGCAAAAATCTCGATCGGGAAAACAGGATATATCAGCCATTAATAAGCAACTTTCTTCTCAGCAAAATCCTTGCTAGCGGGCCCAGCCCATCTAAAATCTCACAGCCCGCCCGATCCGTCAATTCTTCAATTCTTCAATCGATGCTTCCTCCCCAGCCCATCTAAAATCTCACAGCCCGCCCGGTCCGTCAATTCTTAAATCAAAAATCGAAAATCAAAAATCGCTTAGACTCCCACAAGAAACCCATGAGAAAATTTACCAGACCAAACTCCTCGCGATCGAATTCCGACAGCAAGCCATTCAAAAGCGAAGGCCGCCGTCAGGACTCACAACCGTCCTCTGCCCGCTTTGAGCGCAAGCCCCGTCCCGACACTCGGGGAGTAGACGCGCCTCAAAAGCGATCGACCTTCGCCCCCCAATCCCGAGAAATGCCAGTGCGATCAATTTTCAAAGGTCGAGTCGATGGCGACAGCCAACCGCACATTCGCAGAAATAATCATTTCAAAGACAGAGACAGCAGCCCCCAGGAATCCCGGGGCAATTATTACCAAGACAGAGACAGAGACAGCAGCCCCCAGGAATCCCGGGGCAATTATTACCAAGACAGAGACAGAGACAGAGACAGCAGCCCTGGGCCGGTTCGCAACAATTTTAGAGACAGAGACAGCAGCCCTGGGCCGGTTCGCAATAATTTCAGAGACAGAGACAACAGTCCTGGGCCGGCCCGCAACAATTTTAGAGACAGAGACAGCAGCCCCCAGGAATCCCGGGGCAATTATTACAAAGACAAAGACAGGAGCCCGCAGGAATCCCGGGGCAATTATTATAAAGACAAAGACAAAGACAGAGGCAGAGACAGAGACAGCAGCCCGCAGGAATTCCGGGGCAACCATTTCAGAGACAGAGACAAAGACAGAGACACTCGCCCTGTTGACAGTTCCTCAAATACAGTTGTGCAACCAGACACAGACACAGACATGATTTACGGCCGTCATGCGGTGCAAGCGGCTTTAGAAACAAACCAAGTCCTCAACCGGATCTGGGTTGTCCCGCACCTGCGCTACGATCCCCGCTTTCACAGCTTGCTAACCGAAGCCAAGGCCAACGGCAGCATCATTGATGAAGTTGACGATTTGCGCCTCGACTACATCACGCGCAAGGCAAACCACCAAGGTGTAGCGGCTCAAGTATCAGCTTACGAATACCTGGATTTGACCGAACTGATCGCAAAGGCTAAGTCTGCTTGCGAAGATCCAGTAATTGTGGTAGCAGAAGGACTCAACGACCCCCACAATCTAGGGGCGATCATTCGCACCGCAGAAGCATTGGGAGCTCAGGGCATGGTGATTCCGCAGCGGCGGGCGGTTGGGATTACCTCGGCAGTGAGAAAAGTGGCAGCAGGGGCATTGGAAAGCCTGCCAGTGGCGAGGGTTGTCAATCTTAACCGGGCGCTGGAAGAATTGAAAGAGGCTGGATTCTGGATTTATGGCACTGCAGCAGGCGTCGGTCAATCGGTAGAGACAATCAAGTTCTCTGGACCCACTGTTTTAGTTGTGGGCGGTGAAGCTGACGGTTTGAGCCTTTTGATACAGCGCGGCTGTGACGGATTAGTTTCAATTCCTTTAAGGGGGAAGACTCCTAGCCTGAATGTCTCGGTAGCAACGGGGATGGCTTTATACGAAATTTACCGCCAGCGCGGGCCTAAAAAGTTTCACGTACACGGATCGTAAAGGTGGTTGAAAAAAAGAACACAACACAGTAGTTTATTGTGAATGCCGCCCAGCATTGAGCGGCAGCACACCCTGAACAAGTAAGGGTAGCCGATCGGCTTTCGTTACGGACAGGCGAAAGTAGAAGGGACCTGCCCCCTACGTTCAAACAGGAATTCGACACCAATCTATTTAGAGATCGGCTTTAAATAGGTGTGGATAGGTTCTTGGTAGCAGTCAGCCACGTGGAAATAACAAAAGCCTAGGCGTGTCCGCAGCACCATGAAAACACCGTCAAATACATTAGAAAAGCAGATGAAAGAATTCTTGATTAGCTTGCTCAATTTTTTCGGATTGGCTTGGTGGGTTGAAGTGAAAACTTCAGCCCCGCGGTGCATTTACTATTTTGGGCCGTTCTTGACTGCTCAAGAAGCCGAAGCTGCAAAAGCAGGATATGTAGAAGACATAGAAAATGAAGGTGCAGAAGGTCTTCGTGTTTCCATTCACCGCTGCAAACCTCTTACTTTGACGGTTGCAGATGATTTGGGAAAGCTGACTGAGGGAGGGCTGTTGCCTGTTTTGAGCGGTCAGTAGAAGCAGGGGGAATTTTGAGTTTAGAGTTTTGATTTGTAAGTTGTAAATTCAAATCCGGTAACTACGGAATTATACCCTGCTTGCGAGCCCTGATAGCGAGCGGGAAGCTCGGACTGCCTCGGAAAATTATGATTCGGAGGCAAACGGAAACGATATAAATTCAAAATTCTTGACTGTTGCGTGATTAATTGCTTCTGACAAACTCTAAACTTAAGACTCGCAATTACCAACTGCTTGGGGGAATTTCTCAATCCAACGATCGATGTCTGCGATTACCCGATCGGGAATTTCCCAAGGGAACAAGTGGGCTGTATTTGGATAGCACTGCCACTGACAATCGTGAAGGTGGCGGGCTGTTTCTAAACTGGATGCCGAGGTGATGTGCCGATCGGCCTCTCCGGCCAACACCAAGCTGGGACATTGAATGTCGTCGAGGTGGATCAGTCGATCGTATCCGGTCCTGAGAGCGGTATTTAACGCCAAGGTGGCCGTGTTGGAAGTCTTGAGGTAGGCGGGGGTACCTGCCTGTGCTAAGTAGCGGTAAGCGGTAGGTGTATGCTGCTGTATCAAGTAGCGAAAGAGCGATCGCCTAGCAAAACTATCAATATTCCACTGCCAACCGGGTATTACCCAATTGATAATTCCGGCTAAACCGGTGTAAAGGTTATCTTGCCAAGAGATGGGAGGGTGACTTCCTCGCGGTTTGGCGGCGGATGCAAGTAGAATCAAACCGCTGACTCGGTGGGGATATTTTATGGCTAATTCCAGGGCTAAAATCCCTCCCAAGGACCATCCGATCACCAAACACCGATCGACTCCTAATCTGTCTAAAAGTGCTTCTAAATCGAGGAGGTGGTCAGTCATTTCAAAGGGAACAGAGGTGCGGCTGTTGCCGTATCCGCGCAAGTCTGGGGCGATCGTCCGGAAGCGCTTTGATAAGTGTTCTGTAAAGACCGACATACAATCGCCGGAACCTGGATGGCCGTGCAAGCAGAGGATCGGAAACCCTTTTCCTTTCACAGAAACGCTGAGTTTGGTGTGTGGCATTTTCTCATTACTCGATCGATTGAATTAAATAAACTTGAAAAATCTTAAAACTTCTCCTATATTTTTAAATGTTAATAAAATTTATTTAGCGAATTACTTGATTTAAATTTAATTATATCTAACTTACCTCTTTGTTGTCAATAAATAACCTTTTTGCGTAAAATCAGGTAAATTGGGAAAAAACTCATCGATACCAGAGGAGGGCAATATGGCTAACTACGATATTTTTGACGAAAATTACTATCTCAGCAAATATCCATTTGTGCAAGAAGGTATCGATCGAGGAATTATCAGTTCTGGCAAAGAACACTTTGAAAAGTTTGGTCAAAAACTCGGTTTCACGGAAGTATCGCGATATTACGATGAAAATTACTATCTCGCCAACAACCCCGCAGTCGCTGCCGCTGTCAGTTCAGGATCTTTTGCCTCAGGCTTAGATCACTTTATTCAGTTTGGGTGGGAACAAGGTCTTGTCAATACATCGCCTGACTACGATGAATCGTTTTATTTAAAGCGATACCCCGTACTTGCTCCCTTTGTGCAAAACCAAACTTTCAAATCGGGTTTTGAACACTTTATCAAATTCGGAGCCCAAGAAGGCCTTTATGCCAGTACCTTTTTTGAACCAGAATATTTACTGAAAAACCCCGAGGTAGCAGCAGCAGTCAAAGCAGCAGTTTTCAAAACAGGCGGAGAACATTACCGAAAATTTGGACAATTTGAGCCAAATCGCTCTGCCACCTTTGTCGGTACTCAAGGCAGTGACGTTGTGGCTGGATTTGGTGTAGGGAAAGTTGAAATCATCGGCATTCCAGTATCTTTAAATGCAGCAGGAAATCGAGTTTATGAAACAAGAACCAACCCCAACCTTCCTATTGACATAGATACCCTAATTGGCAGTCAAGGCTCTGATACTTTCGTGCTTGGTGTTGGGGAGGTGTTCGATACTAATGGTGGTATTTTCTACCAGGGGCGGTTTGGAACTGGCGAGCCAATTATTAAAAACTTTGACCAGCAAACTGATGCGATCCGCCTGGCAGGAACGCGAGGGTTTTATGGGTTCTCGCCCACCATCACCATGAATGGCGATTTTCGTATTACTACCGGCTCCGGTCGGGGTACGGCAGGAATCGCTAGAATCGAGGGCGGTGCAAATATTCCATTTCGAGCAAATCGAGGGCGCGGTCTTTTGATTTTTAGTAGAGATAGTGTGTTGGATAACTTTTCGGAAGTTGAATATTTACAAAAAAATCCCGATGTTGCTGCGACTGTGAAAGCAGGAAGTTTCTCTTCAGGTCTCGAGCATTATACAAAATTCGGACAATTTGAACCGAATCGCTCTGCCACTTTTGTTGGGACTGATGGAAATGATATTGTCACTGGTTTTGGCAACGGAAAAACAGAAATTACTGGAGTTGATTTAGATAGGAGTTATGCTTTTGGCGGAGAAGGCAATTATTTTAGTAATGGTAGCAATGAATTTGATACCTTGATTGGCAGCCAAGGTGCTGATACTTTTATTTTGGCTTATGATTTTACCTCGCCACCACCGTCTCAGATGATTCCCGATGCGCAAGAATTATATAGAGGGTCAGGGGAAGCTCGGATTCGCGGATTCAACCCCAGTCAGGGAGATGTACTCAGGCTAGCGGGCCAAGCCAGTGACTATCAAATATCTCCGGTAGGTGCAGATTTAGTCATCTCCAAACCAGGAGATACAATTGCAATTATTGAAGGAGGTGCTAATTTAAATCTGCGACAACTGACTTTTCCTGACATTCCCCCTGTCTTGGGAGGAACGTATACTTTCTTGCTGGGTTAATTGTTAGTCACTAGCTAATATCATCTCCGGTTGATTAGGTATAATAAAAACTCAACAGCGAGCAGCAGAGTTTTGGAGTGAGTGAAGCCCAAGTTAGTTGTCATTAAAAACCACATTTCAGTACAACAGCTAGAGCAAAAATATCGTTACGCTAGCTGTTGTTACCGATAAAGTTCGCTATTTTGTCATCTAGTTATTGGCAAGTGGCAGGAGAAGTTTAGAGGTGTCCCAAGTAACGGGCTATAGTAGAAATGGGATTTATCGATTGGTACGTCGGTACAACACTCAAGTAGCGGAAGCATCCTTGAAACCAAAGAAAAAAAATCTGGGGCGCAAATCATTACTCCAAGATGTAGACCAAGCTCTATTGTGGCAGCTCGTGCAACAACCAGCACCAGAGCGAGGGCTATGGAATGGTATAAAAGTAGGAGGTTGGCTGAGTGAGAAGATGGGTTTCTAGTAAGTCGTCAGAGAGGATGGCAACATCTTCAACAGATAGGTTTTCGGCTGAAAACACCAGGTTCGAGTCATCCTGATAGTGACTTTTCACCACAAGTTACTCAGTGAAAAAAAAACCGCTCTAGAATTAATAAAGCTTGAAAGTAAGTACCCACAAACAGACTACTGAAGTGTGGTGTCAAGATGAACAGAGATTGGGGCTTAAACCAAAAATTCTTCGAGTGTGAACACTTGTAGGAGAGCAACCAATTACTTCTGTCAAGGCTCAATATCAATGGCTGTGACTGTATGGTTTTGTCCACCCCGAGTCAGGAGAAACTTACTTTTGGATTCTACCGAGAGTCAAGACGGAGCTATTGGGCGTAGTTTTAGCAGATTTGACACTCTTAATTTGACCTCAATCAAAATAAGCGGATACTGCTGGTCAAAGACCAAGCTTGATGGCATACCAGTGACAAGTTGGTGCGATGCTGTTGGTATCGATCTATTTTTTCTACCCAGTCACTCTCTAGAACTACAACCTGCTGAAGGTTTGTGGTCTTTGACTACTGAAGCGTGAGCCAACTATGCACTCTTAAACTTAGAGGAATTAGAAAATCTGCTGATTTATCGTTGTCATAAAATTATGGAGCCACCCAGACTTGTTCAGGGGTTAACCTGCTTTCCTTGGTAGCCTAAAACTACGGGAACTTAATCATAACTAATCAACCGGACATGATAGAATTTACCTTTATTTGTGACTGAGGCAGGTTTATTAATGTTTATTGACTACATCTCCTTGATGCTGATCAATATGGTGGCAGGATTATTTATCCTCGCGTACTATGTCTATTCGGGTCTCGACGGCGCGGATCAAAAACGGTGGATTCCCGGGTTTGGCATGACTGGTGCGATCGCCCTTACAACAGGATTGCACATGATCTTCACTTGGCCAATTCCAGGCAGCTTCAACATTGCCTTCGGGGAAATGTCAGTTTTGTTGGGTATCGTATTCATTGGTGCTTCTGTCGCCCTAGCCCAAAACTGGGAGTTGGTAACAGTTACGATTTACGCATTTTTCGCAGGTGTGGCTGCTATATTGGTCGGTTTGCGTATTATTACTCTAGGTATAACAACGCAGCCAATACTATCAGGGCTGGGCTTTATCCTGTCGGGACTCGGCGGCGTCTGCGCGACGCCTGCGCTGTTGCTGCGAACTAATCGCACTCTGCGGCTGATTGGCACGATTGTACTGGTAGCCGCAGCTCTGATCTGGGCATTGATAGCCTGTGTGGCATATTGGGGCCATCTGGCTAAATTCTCAAATTGGGTTCCGTACCCTATGCGCTGAAACATTGCAGCTCACCCTCGATCGACAATGATTCGTTTTCGCAATTTGACAAGCCATGTTAATCTTAAGCAGGCATTTAGTAACTTTCTCAATGTGCTGGAACAATTTAAGTTCAGTAATGGGGAAAATAGGGGGATTAACTTCTCCAACAAAACATTTGTTAACTGCTTAATTTAGGGTGGGTGGAGATGAGCGAGCCAAGCGAAATTTATGTTTTAGGTGCCGGTCCTGCAGGTATGGCGGCGGCTTACACCGCTACTAAAAAAGGTCAGCGTGTTGTGGTTGTTGAAAGGGATTCCCAAGTGGGGGGCTTGGCAAAAAGTATTGAATATCAAGGATTTATCCTGGATTACGGTCCCCACTTTTTCGGCAGTGATATTGCTGCTGTTCACAAATTTTGGGACGAGGTAATGGGTTCAGAGCAAGTTACGTTCCAGGTAATCACTCGGATGTACTGGCAGAAGAAATACTTTACCTATCCTCCCAGTGTCCCAGAAGTTTTGTTAGGAGTTGGCTTTTGGAAAAGCTTAAAAATTCTCCTTTCCTATGTGCCGGCTCAATTATCTCCCAACTCAAATCCTCGAAATTACGCTGAACGAGTTAGTGGGAAATTTGGCAAAGAGTTATTTGAGGTTTGCTTTAAGGCTTATCTAGAAAAGCTTTGGGGCATACCTTGCACGGAAATTAGCGCTGATTGGGAAGCCGGAAAATTTAGAAATGTATCTTTTCTGGAAATTATAAAAAATGCGCTGACTAGGGAGGAGTGCAGGGTAAAATTTCCCAGGTTAGGCTCGCGGCAGCTTTACGAACGTATTGCTAATTTTATTGGGGAGCACGATCAACAAATTTTCTTCAACCACGAAGTGAAGCAAATTCATCACGAAAACTTTAAAGTCACCCAACTGACTCTAAAAAACAACCAAACAGGAGAAGAGAAAGTTATTGAATGCAAGGGCGTCATCAGTTCAATTCCTTTGAGTATTTTGCTGCAACAACTCACTCCGGCTGTCCCAAGTATACTTGTGGAGCGAGCAAAGTCTTTGAAGTTCCGCAACACTGCAATAGCTTATTTAATTGTTGAAAGTGGCAATTTATTCCCCGATCAGTGTATTTATATCAACGATGCCAATATTCGGCTGGGCCGGGTGACAAATTTTGCTAACTGGTCTAAGGATATGCTGCCAAATAGTAATCAAACTCCTTTATGTTGCGAATACTGGTGCGATTTTGGCGACTCGACTTGGCAACAGTCCGAAGCAGAGCTTTTGGTACAAGCAGAGCAAGATTTAAGGACGATCGGACTGCTGGGATCGGCGAAAGTTTCCGGCGGTTTTGTGGTAAAACTAGCCCGTACTCATCCAATTTATGCAGTTAATTATCAAGAAGCGTTATCGGAAGTTAACGATTATCTCAATCAGTTTGAAAATCTTGATATAATTGGCCGTTACGGAGCTTTCAAGTACCACGACCAAGATGGTAGCTTGTACATGGGAATTTTAGCAGCAGAAAATGCTCTCAGTAAGTCTGGAGTTTATTAAAAGCTGGGGTTCCGGCTAATGTAATCGGCAATTTTAGAAATAGACTGGCGCATTTGTAGATCGCCGCTGCGGGTGTCAATCACAGTCATCACATAGGCTTCGCCGTCAATGCTCATCGCTAAAGTTGTGCCGAGCACTAGGGAATTTTGACCGGTTTTTTCGCCCAACCACTGAGCTTTAGTTCCTTGCAAGGCGGCAAATCCTAGAGCCCGATCGTACTGGCCGTTGAGAGTTTCTATTAACTGTTTAGCACCGGGTGTTTCGCCATTGTAAATTTGCACCATCATTTCGGTGAGTTCGTTAGCAGTCAAGCGGTTGGGACCATAACCGGGGTTGGCGGGCATAATTTTTTCCCCCATTAATTTGAAGTTTACCCTGGTTACTTGGTAGCCTCGATTTTCTAAGAATTGATTGATGTAATCGGCACCCAAATAATCAATAAGTTGATTGGTAGCAGTATTGCTGCTGCGATCGATCATTTCTTCTAACAGTGTCTTCAAGGGGTAATTTTTAGGCGACAAAATCTTCGTCGATGAGTCTTCGGTGAAATTCCCCCTATTGACGAATACTTCCTTGTTCAAACTAATTTTTTCTGTTTCGACTTTTTGCATCAGGGCGACAGCAATCGGCAGCTTTATTAAGCTGGCTGGACTGACAGGAGGCACATTGCCCCGCAGGTGTACGCATTCTCTAGAAAGGTGGCAAATGCCGATCGAAGCTTGCCCAGACAAACCGCTTTCCCGGGCAACCTCCGCCAAAAAATCTGATTTGGCTTGCTGCACTTGAGAGGTTGCGGCAGTTAAATTTTCCCGGTATTCTTGAGTTTTTGAGGCAGTGAGGGAAGCTAAAAATGAATTTTGTGGAACGGACTGTAAGTTGTTGAGGGCCTGGTTCCACAAAAATTGAGTTTGCTGCGAAGATTCGATCGACTGATTTTGCTGCCCTTTAGTTTCTACGGCTCGGTTGGCTAAACGGACTGCTTGCTGTAAGTCGTCGTTAGCCCTCTGTTCTACTAATATTTGAGTTTCCACTGCTTGCAACTGAGAAAGCAGTTTTTCTTGAGGATTGGGGGTGAAGGGAACTAAGCGGGAGAGGAGGGTTGGTTCTGGGGAAGGAGAGGGGGGCTGTTCTAATTCGGTGACGAGCCGATCGCGAATTTTGTAGAGTTCGTCTAAGGAACGCGGGTTAGATGATTGAGCCAATGAACTTGCGATGGTTAACATCTGAACCAGTCCGATGCCAGCTACTACTGCCAAAGTCTTGTTGGCGATCGACAAAAAACGCCTGATCCCTCGCATATTTAACATCCTCAACACAACCAAATTCTATATAAGCAGCTATTGTTACATCAGTCAAACCATTTTAGATTTTAGATTTGTTCTCCAATCTAAAATCCAAAATCTAAAATCTAAAATCTAAAATCTAAAATCGTTCGATCGTTCGGTGCGCCCAGATAACGAAAGTAAAGGGAGCGATCGCACTTCGGCAATCAACCCCCTCTAAATATTGCGAACTATCTACTTTCTGCGCCGCCGCCAGTGAGAACCCAACCGCTTAAGGTAATCCCAGCCGCGTTGGGGCCAGACATGATCGCTACCGATTTTTTCGGCAATCCAGCGAGCTACTTTGGGGCCTGTCCAGTCTCCGCCGTCGGGGGCAGAGCCTTGCAGGGCTTGTCGCAGTTCTTCTTGCTGTTGAGGATCCAGCAAGGATTTCGCAGGAGGGGGCTGGCGGTCTCCGCTGCGGTTTCTCACAGAGTTAGGCCCTTCTCGGTTGTAGCGCTGGACAATTTCTTTAGCGTAGTCGTAGTTGAGACCTACAACTTGGGCTGCTTGTTTGATAGTCCAATTTCGGGAAACTAACAGCAGCAAGTGCCAGCGGCGCGACTCTGTGGTGTTTTGTGCCTGCCGGTAGCGAATTTTGAGTTCCTCTGCCGTCAGGTGGGATTCTAAGTGAGCTTTAGGTGGCATTCCTCCAACGGGGCATCGGGAACTTCTTACCATATATCTTTGGTTTTGGGGATAATTCCGGATGAAATTATTTTCCTGGGGCTCGTGGCGGCAAATACCTAGCTTTTTTTAGCGCAGAGGTCGGCGGCTGGACGCGGATTGACAAATATTAACCGTGCCTATCCCCACCCCGACCGGGGTCGGGATAGGCACTGCGGCTGTTCTATTTTTGTGGCCTGGTAATATGTTTAGGTGGTATAAACTAGAACTTTCTTGGAAACTCTAGTCGATGAACGTACTCCTAGCTTAGAGGGGTAGATAAGCTGAATCCCATATAAATCGAATACAGAGATGGGCATCCTGCCCATCCCACAAGAATCTGATACAAATTGACTGTCAAATTAGATACATAGCAGCTTATTACCCGATGTCTTCTTCCTGTAGAATGAAACTATCACTAATTTTGTTCTAGTGGGGGTAGTGGATGCCTGTAGGATTGCCTGAATTTGTTGAGAACCCGGAAAATCGCTGTCCAGTCCTCCTGTTGCTCGATACATCTGGCTCTATGGCGGGAGAGCCGATTCAGGAGTTGAATCGAGGGATTGCAGCTTTTAAGGAGGACGTACTGAAAGATACGAAAGCCTCCCTGAGTGTCGAGGTAGCGATAATCACCTTCGGCCCAGTGCGTCTGATCCAAGATTTCGCAACCATTGACCACTTCACACCACCACGACTGGAAGCTAGTGGCTTCACTCCAATAGGTGAGGCTATTGACTGCGCTTTGGATCGACTCGAAGCCCGCAAGGAGACTTACAAAGCCAACGGTATTCAGTATTATCGCCCTTGGATCTTCTTAATTACAGATGGAGCGCCGTCTGATTGCTGGCAACTGGCAGCGCAGCGTGTGCGGGAGGATGAGGCAAAGCGCCGACTCTGTTTCTTTGCCGTTGGCGTGAAGGACGCAAATACGAAAATTCTCGCACAAATTGCCCCGCCAGAACGTCCACCTATAATGCTGAATGGTCTAGATTTTCGCTCTCTGTTTGTGTGGCTGAGTACCTCGATGAAACGGGTTTCTAGTGAGAAGATAGGAGTGGCTGTGGCGTTGCCACCTGTCGGATGGGGTCAAATTACTACCTAGATACTGAGGATATTTCGTGGATTGGAAAGCGATCGCACGTTCGGCAACAGGAACAAGCCATAAAAAACAGCAGCTACCCTGCCAAGATTACGGAGATTTTTCCATATCCCACAAGGGGATCTTGGGGGCTGTTGCGGATGGGGCTGGCAGCGCCAAACATTCTGATGTAGGTGCTAAGTTGACGGTCGAGACAGCACTTAATGAACTCTTACAGCTACGCAGCTACACCTGGCAATTACACTGGTACGCTCAACCCCTCTCTGACCAGCAAGCTAGAAAAATATTTGCCAATACTCTTAAGAAAGTTGTAGAAGCTTTACAAAAACAAGCAGTCAGTGGCGGCTACTCTATTAATGACTTGGCTTGTACTTTATTAGTATTTTTGGCTACTCCGAATTGGGTTGCTGCCATGCAGATTGGAGATGGATTCATAGTGGTGCGTCTTCGGGAAGGAGAAGATCAACTACTTTTTACCCCAGATAAAGGAGAATTCATCAATGAGACAACATTTGTAACCTCGGCAAATGCCTTAAATGAGATGCGCGTGCGTGTTCTACCAGGTCAGCAAAAGTTCATTTGTGCATCAACAGATGGACTGGAACGAGTAGCGATTCGGATGAGCGACTGGACACCTTTTCCGCCTTTTTTCCAGCCACTAGAAGAATATATGGTAGAAACCAGTCATCCAGAGCAGGAAGACGAATATATTAAAAATTTCCTTGACTCTGAAAGGCTAAATGCTAAAACTGACGACGATAAAACCTTGCTTTTATGCCTCTATGACGATAGTAAACTGAAATGACAGTTCTTATTGGTGCCAGTACAGGTCAATCGATCGCTCTAGTCGAACAAATAGCCAGCAGTGGTGAAGGAACCGTTTGGAAAACAGATCGCAATGGCTATCTCGCCAAGATTTATCACTCTTCACACCACGAGCGCGTTAAGAAGCTGGAAGTCATGGTAGCGAACCCACCCACAGAGCTTAACTCACATCTCAATCATATTTCTTTTGCTTGGCCCCAGGAACTACTGACCGATCGGAATGGTTCGGTGTTAGGCTTTTTAATGCCAGAGATCAAAGATGCAAAAGAATTACTAGATGTGTATAGTCCACAGCGTCGTAAGAAGCTGAAGCTTGAGGTTAATTGGTATTTCCTCCACACGACAGCGCTAAATATCGCCTCATTTATTCAATTAATTCATGCCAAAGGCTATGTCTTAGGTGACATTAAACCCCAAAATATTCTGGTTAATAATCGTACTTTACCTTCGATTATTGATACAGATTCTTTTCAGGTTCGCCATCCTAATACAGGCGAGGTGTATCGCTGCCTGGTGGGTACAGAAGGCTTCACCCCTGTAGAACTGTTAGATAAAGATTTTCATATTACAGATCAAACAGAAGTCCACGACCGTTTTCGATTGGCAGTAATTGTTTACCTGTTGCTGTTTGGCGCTGAGCCCTTTAAAGGAAAATGGGTAAAAGAAGGAGATTCGCCGGCACCGAGTGAACTAATTCGTCAAGGATTTTGGCCTTATGCCCCAAACAGTTTGATCCAGCCTGGGCCATTGACAATCCCCTTAAATATTGTGCATCCTGAGATTCAGCGATGCTTTCTCAGATGCTTTAATGATGGGCATACAAAACCACATTTGCGGCCAACTGCTGGGGAATGGTACAAAGCACTGGAAGTTGCGATCGCTGATTTAACCGATTGCGATCAGATTACCAACCATTACCACAGCAAAAGTTATGGTAAATGCTATTGGTGCGATCGGGCGGTCCAACTCGGAGTCGATATTTTTCCGGGTGTTCCCAGAGTCAAGATACAGCCTACTGCTACTGTAGCACCCTCACACTCAAAAGTTTTTGCAGCCGATAATGTACCAGAGTTGCTGAAGCAAAAGGAAAAAACAATTACCGTTGTAGGTCGAGCATTTAACATAATTGACAATAGTAACAATAATCCGCATAAACCCTTTTGTATTAATTTTGATGATACTACATCCCCAAGCTGCAAAGATGGGAGTTTTAGGATAGTAATTTCGGGGCCAGGCTTGCAAAAATTAGCGCAAATTCAAGGAATTCAACCAGAAGGATTAAAAACTTGGAAAGGTCAATTTATAAGAATTACTGGTCTTTTGGATATTTATCAAGCTAAAAAACGTTGCTTTACTCAAGTTACATTAGAAGATCCTGCTCAACTAGAGTTGCTCGCTGAGCCTGAATTTAAAAGGTTACTTGGACAAGCTTTTAATGAACCAACTTTTAAAACAAAACCTATTAAAGCAGCACCTAACCAACGTCCAGCAGAAGCTAAAACAGCCCAAACTACTAATAACCTTCTTTTTGAGACCGAGAATCAAGAAATATCTTTATGCAGACAAGGTAGAGTTCATGCCCGACAAAGAAAGTATGGGGCAGCAATTCAATGTTACGACCAAGCTTTATTGCTCAAACCAGACTATGGGATTGCCTACTACTACCGTGGTATGGCCCACCAAAGGGTTGGGGATAAATTAAAAGCGACTAAGGATTTCCTAGAAGCTAAAAGACTCGGTGTTCAATTGCCTGCTAGCGATTACTTAAACTAAGGTTGCCCTAGACCAAAGTTCCGACCAGCTATAATTCACGCTTGTCACTGCAAAATCTGGCTTTTGCTGAAATGGACGCTCAACATAACGCACAGTACAATTATTCAGAGATAACTGTGTTGACTCAGAAACTTCCACCAAAGCCAAGATATAACTATCAGGTTTATTCAAAGCTGTGATAATTTCATTTTTCGTGACTGTCACCGTACTCGCACCCCGAATTCGACCTTTAACTTCAATAAAACGCAGCCGATTGGTGCCGGGATGCGCGATTCGATATCATAACCGCACTTGTCAGCACTTACATCCTTTGGCTGGAAACCTAGTTTTCGTTCCGCCGCCATCACTGCTTCCATAGCCAGCTTCTCTACTTGCTGTTTTTCTTCAGCGAAATTACCTGGAGTTTGTTGAGTTTCCCCTTTCAAATGCTGGATCAAAGCCACAGGTACAATCAATGCACCGCCCAAAACCACTGGCGATTTAGCTGATATATTACGCTCTTGCTCTAACTCTGCCAGTCGGTTTTCCCGGCGTGCTTTTAGTTCTTCTGCTCTCCGACGAGCATTATCGTAATTGAGTTGTGCAGCCGCCTGCACCCCAATTTTTAGCCGAAATTTTTCGGCTTGATTCTCACAGTAATTAATTTCTGCTGTCAGTCGCTCTTTTACAGCTTCTATTGTCTTCTTAATCCGCTCTGTTCGCTGCTGTTGCACTTGCCCTTTATGCCGCGGCACTAGGTGTTGAATGGCATAATCTCGCGCTTGTTCCTCAATCCCTTTCTGTAGGATGGAAGATGGATTCATCAAAATATTTAATATCTGGGATACCAGAAATTGTTCAGATTGCTGCAAAGGTCGGTAATCTAAATAGGGTGCGTAACCTGCATTTTTAGCGTGACCTTCTGAGTCAATCTCTACATACTGCATTTGCCTAGATACAACTCTAAAATTGCCAGACTTGTCCTTACGAGCATCTTGAATAGAATGTTCTAGGTACACTAAAATGCGAACTCGTTCAGTCAAGTCATTCTCATCCACAAGGATACAGCCTTGTTTTAATAAATCACGGTCGGCTTCCAAAATTAAATCTATTGTGTGATTTAAGAGTGGATGACCGGGATAGATAAACTCAGCAGGTGGTTTACCCCGGAGATGAGCCTGAGTTTTTTCAAAACAAATGCGATCGTAAGGCTTATGTAATCGGTTGCGGAGACTAATTGGAATAGGAGCCACTATTTCATAACGTCCCGATTCACCTCCCTGTATTTTACCACCAAGCTGCCGAAAGCTTGCTACAAAAAAGTCTATTATAAAGTGGGGTTGTAGCTTATGCACTTCTGCGCGTTCAAGATTTTCATAAATTTGACGCAGCTTAGAAGTGTCCATTAAGTTATGATAAAGTGAGCGTTGTTCTAGGATATTTTTAAGGTGCTCTAGATTAAGTTTCTCCTCAATAGCTCGCTCTAGCTTCGCTTGATTA
This sequence comes from Microcoleus sp. AR_TQ3_B6, assembly GCF_036702785.1. Taxonomy (NCBI): domain Bacteria; kingdom Bacillati; phylum Cyanobacteriota; class Cyanophyceae; order Oscillatoriales; family Microcoleaceae; genus Microcoleus; species Microcoleus sp. AR_TQ3_B6. The sequence continues at coordinate 19,880 of NZ_JAUBVJ010000024.1, forward strand.
TCGGGTGTGTCACCGTAGCGGATAGCCTCAATTAAAAGTTCCCCTAGTTGTTTACCGTCGATCGCCTCTCCTAAGACATCAAAAACTTTACCTCCTAATGCTTTTCGCGCCACTTCTAATTTTTCCAGCACCCTTTGGAACACTTTTCCCTCTCGTGTATCCACTGCTACCAAATTCCAGAGATGGCAGATTTCTGTTTGACCAATGCGGTGAATTCGTCCAAATCGCTGTTCTAGTCGATTGGGATTCCAGGGCAAATCATAATTAATCATTAAATGACAAGATTCATGGAGGTTAATCCCTTCACCCGCAGCATCATTAGCCACTAAGACTTGCACCGTAGGATTTTGGTTAAAGTCGTATTGTATTTTCTGGCGATCCTCTTGTTTGATACCGCCATGAATGGTAGCAACTGCTTTTTCGCCTATGATTTCCCTGACACGGCGTACCAAATAGTCCAAGGTAGCGCGATGTTCAGTAAATACAATAATTTTGCGCCTTTGTCTCTGAGAATCAAACATTTCTGGATTATTTTTAAATAGCTTAGAAAGCTCTTCCCATTTTGTATCAGTACGGCTTCTTCGTACTTCTTGTGCCAATTGTACCAACTTTTCTAGCTTATTAATTTCAGCTCGAAGTTCTGCAATAGTTGAAGCTGCCGTAGCTCGCTCTACAAATTCATCTTCTACTTTTTCTATTTCTTGAGATAGAAAATCTTCTAAATCCTCTGGCTCGGGACAAGTGAGTGTCTTCAGTAAATCTTCTTCTTTTTGACGAGATTTTTTTTCCAATCGCTCCCGTCGCCCTTGCAAAGACTGGTAAATTGCTTCTGGGGATGAAGCCAGCCGTCGCTGTAAAATCGTTAGGGCAAAACCGATGCTCGTCTTGCGTCCTTTCTCTAGTTTATCAGCCCTATTGAATTCTTCCTCTACATATTTAGTCACTTGTTGATAAAGCAGCTCTTCCAAATGTGATAGATGATAAGCTACAGAGTAAGATAGACGTTCTGGCAACAGAGGCTTGCCTGCCAAATCTACTAAGTCTTCTTTTAGCATCCGTCGCATCATGTCAGAGGTGTCTGCATAATGAACGCCATTACGAAACTTGCCCTCGAAGCGATCGCGGTCTAGCAGCCCCATAAACAGTTGAAAATCTTCTTCTTTGCCGTTATGAGGCGTAGCAGTCATCAATAAAAAATGGCGGGTAGTTTTACTATCTGATAGGATCTTGCCAAGCTTGTAACGTTTAGTTTCCTTCACTTCACCCCCGGAGAAAGAGGCAGACATTTTGTGAGCTTCATCGCAGATAATTAAATCCCATTCAATTGACTTGATATTTTCTTGAAGTTTTTTCTCTGGACTCGATTTATCTCGTTTTAATTTATCTACCCTAGCAATGACCAAGCGCATCTTTTCAAAAACGTTTTCTGTGAGTGTGGTCTTGATGTCGTTACTAAGAATTTCAAAATCTAGCTCAAATTTCTTCTGGAGTTCTTCTTTCCACTGGATTGCTAAGTTGCCAGGAACAACAATTAAACAACGCTGCAAATCACCGCGCATCATTAGCTCTTTAATCAACAACCCGGCCATGATGGTTTTGCCTGCTCCTGGATCGTCAGCCAGCAAGAATCGCAAAGGTTGACGCGGTAGCATTTCTTCATAAACTGCCGTGATTTGGTGGGGATACGGCTCGACTTGTGAGGTATGAATAGCCAAGAATGGATCGAATAGATGGGCAAAGTCAATTCGGAGGGCTTCCGAAACTAGGCGAAATAAAGCCCCATCAGCATCGAACCGCCAAGGATATTTTTGAGTGATAAGTTCTAATTGTGCCTCGTCTGAACGATACAGGACGCGATCTCCTAGATGACCGCTGTCATCAGCTCGATATATTAGTGTGACAGCATCGGCTCCACACCTGGAGACACGTTCTACCGTGACTGTGGTGTTCGGTAGAATTCCTTTAAGCTTAAACCCTTCGCTTAAGTCCTCAAGTTTAGCCATGATGAGTGCGATCGGCCCCTTATGAATTGTGAAAAGCTTGTAAATAAATTTATGTGGTTAAGGATACTCCATCGTCACAAAAAGTCGAGTGGCTACCGGATTTGCACTGGGAAATGCACGGCCAGGAAAGAGGGTTGTTGCAGCGGCACTCCTCAATCCAGTTCAAAGGGTATAGGAAATTAAAATAGTCTTCTAATTGCATAGGTGATTTGGGAGTAATAAATAGGGGTTTTTAATGTCTGATTTTAGCATTTAATACGTTCGATCGAAAAAGCCGATCGCGCGATCGAACTTTCGCCACAAAAATAGCGGACTTTGCCTTCGGGCTGTAAGCAGGTACAATTGCCAGTTATATTTACTGTATTGTCTCAAAGTAGAAATGATAAAGGTACGAGCATGCCATCTATCCGCGAGTTGCACCGACAACTGGTCAATAAAGAACGCTCTGCTGTGGAAATTGCTCAAGAAGCATTAGACCGAATTACCCAGCTAGAGCCGAAGTTGAAAAGCTTTCTGTGCGTGACAGCAGACAGCGCATTGGCGCAGGCCCACAAAGTGGATGCCCAAATCGCAGCAGGCGAGCAAATAGGGCTGTTGGCCGGCATCCCGATCGCCGTTAAAGACAATATGTGTACCAATGGCATTCCCACAACCTGCGCCTCTCGGATTTTGGAGAATTTTGTGCCTCCCTACGATGCAACCGTCGTCTCGAAACTCCAAGCAGCCGGTGCGGTGATTGTGGGTAAGGCGAATATGGACGAGTTTGCAATGGGGAGCTCGACGGAAACTTCTGCTTATCAAGTTACCGCGAATCCTTGGGACTTGGAGCGCGTGCCCGGAGGGTCTTCAGGCGGTTCTGCAGCAGCCGTAGCCTCGGGAGAATGTGTCGTGAGTTTGGGTTCGGATACTGGGGGATCAATCCGCCAACCTGCTGCTTTTTGCGGTTTGGTGGGGCTGAAACCGACTTATGGGTTGGTTTCTCGCTACGGTTTGGTGGCCTATGCTTCTTCTCTCGATCAAATCGGGCCCTTTGGTCGGAGTGTTGAGGATGCGGCGATTTTGTTGGGGGCGATCGCCGGTTACGATCCGAGAGATTCCACGAGTCTTAATGTCCCAATTCCTGACTACGCCCAAGCTTTAAGACCCAGTTTGCGACCGAAGGGTCAGATGAGAATTGGTGTAATTAAAGAAACTTTTGGTGTAGGGTTGGACTCGGCGGTTAAAGACGCTGTTACTAAGGCGATCGAGCAATTTCAACAATTGGGCGCAGAAATTCAAGTCATTTCTTGTCCCCGGTTCCGCTACGGTTTGCCCACTTACTACATCATTGCTCCCTCGGAAGCTTCGGCAAATTTGGCGCGATATGATGGAGTCAAGTACGGTTTCCGGTCTCCCGACCCCGATAATCTGTTGGATATGTATGCCAAAACTCGCTCTCAAGGGTTCGGTGCGGAAGTTAAACGCCGGATTGCGATCGGCACTTACGTATTGTCGGCTGGATATTACGATGCCTATTATCTAAAAGCTCAAAAAGTTCGGACTTTAATTAAAGAAGACTTTGAAAAAGCTTTTTCTCAAGTTGATGTTTTAGTCTGTCCCACTGCTCCTACTACCGCATTTAAGGCAGGCGAAAAATTTAATGACCCCCTGAGTATGTATTTGTCAGATTTGATGACTATTCCGGTGAATCTTGCTGGTTTGCCAGCTTTGAGTTTGCCCTGCGGATTTGATGATAAAGGAATGCCAGTGGGCATACAACTGATTGGTAATCTTTTGCAAGAATCTCGGCTGTTTCAAGTGGCCCACGCTTACGAACAGTCTACGAATTGGCACTTGCACTACCCAGAATTGGATTAATTTTTGAAAATCGGCGGAATGCTGCGGCGGAAGTTAGTAATTGATCTTGGCTAATTGTCTGAATTAATCATTTGCCCTTAGCTGTTGACCGATATCTAATTTCCCGCGTGCTCTATTTTCTATGAACAAGTTGCTGGTATTCCTTTTGTCTAAATCGCTAATAGCTTTTGGGATAGTTTTGGCCGTGGCTTATTCTGCTGCTTGTGTATACCTATTTGTAGCGCAAGGTAAGTTTATCTTTTTTCCCGCGCGGGCGATCGAAATTACGCCAGATGATTTTCAGTTGAAATATCAAGATGTTTGGCTGCCAATTCCAACTAAAACAGGCGCGGCAGAAAGCGTCCACGGGTGGTGGATTCCTGCCTCGGAAACCCCCCCCAGCCCCCCCGCAGCTCGGGGGGGAGCAAGAAAGGGAGAGAGGGTTCTGGCTACGCCCCAAAGTCACAGACGGACCGTCGCTTCGGTTCGGGCCCTTAACAAGGGGGGGTTAGGCGGGGTAGTTTTGTACCTGCACGGCAATGGTTCAAATGTGGGAGCAAATGTCGAACACGCTAATCGATTTCATCGGTTAGGTTTGTCGGTATTTACGATCGATTATCGCGGTTATGGAAAAAGCCAGGGCGATTTTCCGAGTGAATCTCAGGTTTATGAGGATGCTCAAGTTGCTTGGGATTATTTGGTGAAACAGCGGGGGGTTAACCCGCATCAAATTTATATCTACGGTCATTCTTTGGGAGGCGCGATCGCGATCGATCTGGCAGTGCGCCACCCGGAGGCGGCCGGGTTAATTGTAGAAGGATCTTTTACTTCGACGCGGGCGATGGTGGATTTCCAAAAAGGGCTGTTTTGGCTGTTTCCGATAGATTGGTTGCTGACGCAGCGGTTTGATTCTCTTTCAAAAGTCGATCGCCTGCAAATGCCCGTGCTCTTTATTCACGGAACTGCTGACAATGTAGTTCCAGTGGAAATGAGCAAAAAACTTTTTGATGCAGCACCTGAACCCAAACAGCTTTACATAGTTCCTGATGGAGGTCACAATAATTTGGCACAGATCGGGGGTGCAGAATATCTGCAAATAGTGAGCCAATTTTTAGGTTCTTCAAAGTAGATAAAAGCTGTTAGCGGTAACAGGTTCAGTTTGATATCTGTACCGCCAGATCGCACTTCTAACACTACATATCTGAATCACAGCAGTAATCACGATGATACCGCTTAGTTGAACCTTAACACATTCAGCCACCAGTCATTCAAGGCATAGCAATAATTGCAGTAATTGTTCGTGTTTATCGCTTGTTCTTTCTTAACTTCGCAGCCTCGCCGAGATATTTTTCGATCCGGCATCCTGGCGCCGCAGAGATTGGCATCTGTAAGATTAGTTTTGTTCAATCTCGCATCGCTCAAGTCGGCTGCTCTGAGGTCTGCACCGCGGAGATTTGCACCGCTTAAATCGGCTTCTTGGAGGTTTGCACCGCGGAGATTTGCACCGCTTAAATCGGCTGTTCTCAAGTCGGTTCTACTTAGTTTGGCGGCGCTCAAATTACTGCATTTTAAGTTAGCCAACAAGAGGGATGCGTCTCGAAGAGAACTCTCGCTGAGGTTGGCATTTTCTAAGTTGGCTCCCCTGATGTCGGCCCTGCTCATGTCGGCTTTGCTGAGGTCGGCGTCAGCCAAAAAGGCGTTTCTCATGTTGGCGTTGTTTAAATTAGCTTCCATTAAGTCAGCCGCAGTCAAGTCGGCATCAACTAAGTCGGCCCTGCTGAGAGTGGCGCGGCTCAAGGAAGCGCCAAACAAATCTGCACGGCTCAAGGAAGCGCCAAATAAGTCGCATCCGGGACATCCTCTTGTTTCTAGCAGTCGCTTGACTAGAGACAGATTTTGAGCTGGTAAGGGAAGTGCGGCGCAAAATGGGAGTAGCAGTATCGCTGCAGTCAGAATTTTCAGTTTGATTTTGGTCATAGTCTTGGTAAGTCCTCTAACTGCCTTTCATCACCGATTTGTCTGCGGGACATACGCGCGGGGGACCAAAAACCCGGTTTCCTCGTTAATTCCTCGCGGTCAAACCCAATATTCTTAGCAGAAACCGGGTTGTTGGCGCAAGTCCTAGTCTAGTGCATTGACGCGGCTCGGCGGTGTAAGGTGCGATCGCGCTCGCGAGCGCGGATCTTACTTACGCCTTTGGGATGACAGCGCCCACTTCCCGCCTCCCGAACAGCTTCCAACCGCCGTCACAAGGCGCTGAATGCCAGGGATTCTGGAGCTGGTGACGGCAAGCGACAAGTGGCTGACCCGACAGCGGATAAGTATTTGTACTCAGTGGCGTTGGATTGTGCTGCGTAGGGCGTGAGTTCTCCGTACAGGCGATCGGTAAATAAGCCAATTGGCTTAGACTCTTAAGACATATTGCTGATGCGCTGCCTTCTGTAAAAAAGATAGCATTTTGTGTGATCCCCGAAATAATACCGAGCACACAAGTATAAAACAAATACCACGTGTCTCGGCGGGTGGGAAAATAGGGTAAAGCTAATAGTTTCAGACGAGGAAAATAGATGTTAAACAGCATAGATCAACTTGCAGAAGGCGGCCGCGGGCTCAAACTCATGTGGCAAATTGCAGACGAGCTAAGTTACACCCGGACTCTCGACGGTCGAAACTGTTTGTGGCTGAGGAAAAGTTACGAAGTAGAAGGTCGCGAGCGGTCGCAAAATATAAAAAAAGCTAGCCTTTTAGATGGGTTAATGAAGTTCTTAAACACCTGGGATTGGCAGAATAAAACACAGCAGGAACAAGAACTGCATGAAAGTTATGTTCAACATATTAGCCTGCAAGTCAACACAGATCTGAATGCTTTAACTATAGTTTTAGAATGGTTTGAGCAGTTGAAAAATTTATCTATCCCTAATGAGGTTTGGTGGAAGTTTCAGTTAGCTTTGGCTGAAGGTTTCACTAATGCAGTTCGCCACGCTCACAAAAATCTGCCAGTAGAAACTCCTGTTCAACTGGAAATTATGGTGTGTAACGGGCGGTTGGAACTCAAAGTTTGGGATTGTGGCCCGTATTTTGATTTTGATGCGAAGCTGAAGGAAACTCTCGCAGCAGATAGAAAACCCTGCTTGGATTTAGAGGTTTTGGACCATGCTTGCTTGATGCCTAGCAGACCGAAAACTTTGGAACTGTCTCAGTTTATAATTGCTGGGTAGCTTTGGAGTGAGAGACAATTAACAGGCTGGCACAGTTGAAAATAATGTGTTATGCTAAAAACGGTGTTAGGGGACGAGTGACGGGTGTTGTCTTCACGTGCGTGAAGGGTTTTGAATACTGGCGACCTGCCGCGGCTTTGCTTAAAAGCTAGGGGCTTAGGTGAGTCTCTAGCGGTTGGAGAGCAACCAGTGGCTCTGTGGAATTAAACATGAAAAACTCAACATTAAAAGTTAAAAATTATTCACACTTATTGGGGATTTTTTAATTTATCATAGTATCTGGTTGCTCACCAATTACTAATGATTTCCAAAGAAACTTTATTTGTTCTGTCTCTATTTCCCTACTTGGGATTTCTCTGGTTTTTGACTCGCTCGGGAAAAACACCCCATTTAGCTCTGATGGGCTTTTACGGGACTCTCGTTTTTGTGGCTGTGACTATTCCCGCCGCAATTTACGCAAAAGTTGCCTACAACGAGTCGCTAGCAAATGTCGATTGGCTGCATGGTTCTGCGGAATTCTTCTTAACACTTGCCAATATTTTAGTAGTTTTAGGCTTTAGGGAAGCAGTGATTAAAGCCAAAGCATCCTCACAGAATGGCGGCGGGGAGCAAGAGTGTCTTTTAGACGGGGGAGAATAGCCGGGACCATCTCAGTTTTGTATTTGCTCTCCCTGCGAGCGTCCCGCTCGCTATATGTATATATGATATATAGCGAGCGGGACGCTCGCACTCCTAAAAAATGCTTTTTGCTCTCCGCAGAAATGGTCCCGAATAGCCTCCGTTAACAGTTAACTGTTGAGATACCAGTTTGTGAGCCGCCAAGAAAGCAAAATTTTAGAAAAGCATTAGAATATATGGAAACTCATATCAAATCCGTTAGCATCGGAATAGTAAATTCGAGTTCACAGTCAACAGTCAACAGTCAACATCATTCCGGTGTAACCGGAAATGATATCACCTCAAGCACTTCTAGTGTCATCACCTTGATTTTTTGCCACTGGCTCAACCTGAGAGCCGAGAGTTTGGGTTAAGAAACCCGGTTTCTCAGCTATTATCGAGAATGGTACTCTGGGCGTGAGTTGAAACATACTAGCATCTTGCTAAGTTTAGCTGTGGTGGGAATCTCCAGGCCGGAAAAAAGATGAGCTATTGCCTCAATCCCCATTGCCAAAAGCCGCAGAATCCTGACTCAACCAAGTTTTGTCTGGCGTGCGGCTCTAAATTGCTACTGAAAGAGCGTTATCGCGCCCTTCAACCTATCGGTGAAGGAACATTTGGCAGAACTTTTTTAGCTGTCGATGAAGATAGGTTGGAAACTCGCTGCGCCATCAAACAATTTTTCCCCCAAGTTCAAGAAAAGGCAGAATTAGAAAAGGCAACTGCTCTCTTTAAACAAGAAGCTCACCGGCTGCACGAACTCGGAGCACACCCGCAGATTCCAAGTTTACTGGCTTCTTTTGAACAAGCCAAACGTCTGTATCTTGTGGAAGAGTTAATCGAGGGAAATAATTTGTTTCAGGAGTTGCAGCAGCGGGGAGCTTTTAGCGAAGAACAGATTTGGGAATTGTTGATCAATTTGTTGCCTGTTTTGCAATTTGTTCACGAGCAGCAGGTGATTCATCGGGATATTAAGCCGGAAAATATTCTGCGGAGAACTGCCCAAAACTTGGGGGCGGCGGCGGGGTATGGCAGCTCGACTCCTGGTAAAGGAAAAGGAGGGGCCTCTTTACCTCAATCTTCTGGTGGTATACAAGGGATAATTGTGCCTGAATCTCCTGCTGTACAGGGTTCGGCGAGGGGGGGTCAGTTTGTGCTAGTAGATTTTGGAGTTGCTAAGCACATTAGCGGCTTTTCTGAGGCGCAAACTGGGACGATAACTGGAACTGCTGGCTATGCGCCTATCGAACAAATTCGCAGCGGCAAAGCCTATCCGGCGAGCGACCTTTACAGTTTGGGCGTTACCTGCATTCACCTGCTAACTGGGGCGGTTTTGAAGGATTTGTTCGATGCTTTGGAATGCAAATGGATTTGGCGATCGCACCTGGCGCAAAAGGGCATAAAAGTCAGCCCAAAATTAGCAACTATTTTGAATAAATTGCTCAAAGATTCGGTAAGAGAGCGATATCAATCCGCTACTGAAGTGTTGCAAGACTTGGTAAAGGTTGGGCAGTATCCCCGCTCTCAAATCAGTTATAATTCTACCAAAATAGCTATTAATTCGCCAGTAACTAACTCGCAGCCAAATACAGCAACCGCCGTCTGGGCCGCGCCGCGCCACAAGATTCATGTGGCGCCATCCCCTAGCAATTCGACATTATTGTCGTCTAATAACTGGCGGTGCGATCGCATTCTCCACGGCCATTCAGCCTCGGTTAATGCTGTTGTTATTAATCCTCAAGGCAATATTCTCGCTAGCGCCAGCGATGATAAAACAATTAAGCTGTGGGACCTGCAAACAGGTGAATTCATCCATACTTTTTTCGGTCATTCCGCAACGGTTGATGCTGTGGCAATCAGCCCAGACGGGAGAATGCTAGTTAGCGGCAGTTTTGACAGAAAAGTCATTGAGTGGAAGCTGGATAAAAAGGCGATGATTCGCGAATTTTATAGCGATTTTGGTTCGCCGTACAGTCACCGATACGGCCCCGTGTACTCGGTGGCTTTTAGTTGCGACTCGGGAGCGATCGCGAGTGGCAGCGGCGACAAGAGTATTAAATTGTGGAACCAGCGCAACGGAGCATTGGTTCAAAAACTTTCTGGACATTCTGACAAGGTTTTATCTGTTAGTTTTCGCCCTCAAAGTATGATGTTTGCCAGCGGCAGTGCTGACACAACTATCAAGATTTGGCGTGTAGGTATTGCGGAGAGTGTACGGACTTTTTTCGGTCATTCAGATTGGGTTTATGCGATCGCATTTAGTCAAGACGGCAAGATGATTGTCAGTGGAAGTGCCGACGCTACTGTTAAATTGTGGAATGCCGATACAGGCGAATTGATTAATACTTTGAGGGGGCATTCTGATGCGGTTATTTCGGTGGCGATGAGTCCGGATCGCTTGATTGTGGCTAGCGGCAGTCGAGACGGTACGGTTAAACTCTGGAACCTGGAAACAGGAGAATGTTTGTGCTCTCTTGCTGGGTGCAATCCGGTGGCTTTTAGTCCTGACGGTCAAACTTTAGTCACCGGTGGGGATGGCGGCGAAGTGTTAATTTGGCGGGCGTCTGTTTAATTGGGCGAAATAACTGAGATACTGGTGAAGGCGATCGGTGTCAGTATCCAGTAAACTACTAGCCCAAGAATGCAAATTAAGTTGCGATCGCATTTCTCGAAACACCGCAGCATCCCCGCGATTGTCTAGAGGAAAAACCCCAGCATCAAATTTAGCCGACTTGAGACGGCTAACAGTTTCCTCGCCATCTTGCACCCACAATTTACGGTTAATGCGAAAGGGTTGACAGGAATATTCACCGACAACAATTCCCCCCACAGAAACGCTACCATCTTCTCCCCCATTGGAAAGTTCTTGCAAAATAGCTTTGAGAGAATTGAGTTTTTCCCCGTTTTGTACTTGCTGCGGTGTCAGCTTGACAATCACCATTTCTAAAACTTCCACAGGTTTTGTCGATCGTAGAATGTTGACTGGTTCCGCGGGGCAAGGGTTTTTTATTTCCGGTTGGGCCGTCTCGATTTCCTCCGTCTCGATTTCTTCTGCAACCTGTACTGTTTCAACTGGCTTTGCAGTGTCTACAAGTATCTGAATTTCCTCCCCATCTTTCTCGATTTTTCCACCAATCTGTAAGATAGCATTCTCTACAATGTAAGGTTTCACTTCTTCGTAAGCCTTGGGGAACACAACAGCTTTTATTTGACGTGTCAAATCTTCTAATTGCAAAATTGCCATCGCATCGCCTTTTTTTGTCACTACAACTTTGATAGCGCTGAGCATGACAATAACTGATACTTTCCCCTTTTTATCTGCTAACTGTTCGAGAGTCACAACATCCGGGTCTTGGTTTACTTGCATGAGAAACTTTAGGGGATGTTCTGATACATAAAAGCCCAGCAATTCTTTTTCTAAACGCAATTTCTCCTGTTTGTCATAATCTTTTACCAATTTAGCTTTTGGCGCCGACTCATAGGTATTGACCGACTTACCAAAGCTATTCGTACCTAACAAATCAAAGAGATTACCTTGCCCGCTTTCTCGATCTCTTTTGCGCTCCCCGGCCCATTTCATCACCCCTTCCAGGTCCTGTACTAATTGCTTGCGGTTTTTGTCAATTTTATCAAAAGCACCGCATTGAATTAAAGCTTCTAGAGCGCGGCGGTTGACAGAATGGAGATTTACGCGATCGCACAAATCCGGCAGCGATTTAAACTTACCCCCTTCCTTCCGCGCCGCCAAAATATTTTCTATTGCCGCTTCTCCCACATTTTTAACCGCCGAAACCCCAAACAAAATTTTATCTTTTGCACCTCCAGTCATCTCTTTAGGCAGCGGTGTAAAAGTAAGTTCAGAGCTATTAATATCCGGCGGCTCAACCTCAATACCCAGCTTGAGACAATTGGCAATATATTTCTGTACTTTATCCTGATCGCCGCTGTTAGCAGTCAGCAGTGCGGCCATGTATTCTACAGGATAATTCGCCTTTAAATAAGCCGTTTGATACGTGATATAGGCATAGGCCATTGAATGGGATTTATTAAAACAATATTCCGCGAATTGCAGCATCTGCGCGAACAACTTTTCTGCTATTCTTTGGCTAACTCCATTCTTAGTTGCCCCATCGATAAACGTTTCCTTTTGCTTCTGCATTTCATCAGCTTTCTTCTTGCCCATTGCGCGCCGCAGCAAGTCAGCTTGACCCAAAGAATAGCCCGCCAAATCTTGAGCCATCCGCATAATTTGCTCTTGAAAGCAAAGCGTTCCGTAAGTCTCTTTTAAAATCGGCTCTAATAGCGGATGATCGTACTCAACTGCTTTACCGTGCTTGCAGTCAATAAACTGAGGAATCAAACCTGCATCCAGCGGGCCGGGTCGGTAAAGTGCCAAAATAGAAGAAATATCATCCAGACAAGAAGGTTTGATTTTTTTTACTACATCCAGCATCCCGGAAGATTCCAACTGAAAAATACCTTCTAAATCTCCTTTTTCTAAAAGTTTATAAGTTTTGGCTACATCAGCGGGCAACTTTTTGATTCTAGTAAATGTATCTTGAGCTTTGCGTTCCATATCAGAAGGCAGGGCTTCGGCATCGATGGTTATATCTTGGGTTTGCTTAACATATTCAACGGTTTTCTGGAGCGTTGTTAAATTCTTCAATCCCAAAAAGTCCATTTTCAGCAGCCCCAAAAATTCCAAATCTTCCATGAAATATTGGGTAATCACAGCACCCTCATTATTCTTTTGCAGCGGTACAAGTTCATCCAACGGCTCTGAAGAAATTACCACGCCTGCTGCGTGAACCCCATAGGTTTTGTTGGTTCCCTCAATACGAATTGCCATGTCAATCCACTGACGAACTGGGACTTCTGTCCCTGTTTCTTCATTAATGCAAATTGTATTTTCATAGTTGTCTTTAAATTCCTGTGCAGGTGTGTCATCGGAAATCATCACTTTTAGTTTTTCCGGTTTTCCCCGAGACACGGGAATGAATTTTGCCATTTCGTCTGCTTTTTTGTAGGGAATACCTAACACTCTGGCAACATCTTTCAAGACTGCTTTTGATGTCATTCTGTTGAAAGTAATAATTTGCGCTACGCGGTCTGTACCATATTTATCAGTAACGTATTTAATCATGTCGTCCCGTCTTTCTATGCAGAAATCGCTATCAATATCTGGCATAGATTTGCGTTCTGGATTGAGAAATCGCTCGAATAGTAGTCCGTGGTGTACGGGGTCTATATTGGTGATTTTGAGGACGTAGGCAACTAGAGAGCCTGCGGCAGATCCGCGTCCTGGACCTACGGGAATATTGTTATCTCTAGCATATTTTATGTAGTCCCACACTACTAAAAAGTATTCTGAAAATCCCATCTGCTGAAGCATTTTTAGCTCGTATTCTAGCCTTTGTTTGTAGACGGGGGGGATTTCATTTCTGGTGCGGGCTTTCAGCCGTTCTAATAGTCCTAGCCATGATATTTCTTCTACATAAGTATCGGCTGTATGTTCTGGAGGAATTGGGATTGTGGGAATCCGAGCTTCTCCTGTGAGCTCGTATCTCGATACTTTATTTGCGACTTCTAAGGTGGTGTCGATCGCCTCTTTGATTGTTTCATCATCCAAATGGTCTCGAAACAGTTGCGCCATCTCCTCTGCCGACTTAAGATATTCAGTGCCGCTGTAGCGCATCCTCTTGTCTTCTTCAATCAGTTTATTGGTGTTAATGCACAGCAAAGCATCGTGAGCTTCTACGTCGTTGCAGGAAATATAGTGAGAATCATTTGTTGCAACTATTTTAATGTTAAGTTCGCGGGCAATTTTGACTATTTCAACATTAACAATCCGGTCTTCTTGGGAACCGTGGTCTTGAATTTCTAAATAATAATCTTCCCCAAATACTTCTTTATACCATATAGCTACTTCACGGGCCACATCTAACTTGCCTTGCAGAATCATTTGGGGAACTTCGCCGCCCAAACAAGCACTGGTAACAATTAAACCTTCGGAGTATTGTTTTAGTAGTTCTTTGTTGATGCAGGGGCGGGCAAAAATACCTTTTTCTGGCATTCCCTTTAAGTGGGAAATTGTGGTTAGTTTGACGAGGTTTTTATAACCTTGGGTATTTTTAGCTAAAACAACTTGATGGTATTTTTTTCTACCTCGAACTTTTACTTCAATGTCGCCGTTGACGACATACATTTCATTGCCAATAATCGGCTTGATATTTTTATTTCGGCAAACTTTGATTAGCTCGATCGCCCCGTACATCACCCCGTGGTCTGTAAGGGCGATCGCGGGCATCCCCAATTCCACCGCCCGTTCTGCGAGCTGTTGTAGCTGAGACGCCCCGTCCAGCAGGCTATAATCGCTGTGAATGTGCAAACCAACGAAGGACATAGGGATTTTAGATTTTAGATTTTAGATTTTAGATTTTAGATTCTACACCATTGGCCTGTCAAAGCGTCAAATAAAAAACAAAGCTTTATATCACTTTTGAGCTGGTTTAAGTTCGGGGGTGTGATGTAGCAGCGCATCAGTTCGCCACCCTCAGAAAGGACATAAGGATTTTAGATTTTAGATTTTAGATTTTAGATTTTAGATTTTAGATTCTACACCATTTGCGCGCCAAAGCGTCAAATAAAAAACAAAGCTTTATATCACTTTTGAGCTGGTTTAAGTTCGGGGGTGTGATGTAGCAGCGCA